>NZ_JBFAET010000249.1:0-11377 GCF_040642095.1 Streptomyces sp. NPDC020362 | reverse complement strand
GGGACGGTTGTCATGCCGGTAGCGATCATCACGGGGGCGTCCAAGGGGCTGGGGCGGGCGCTCGCCGAGGCGCTGGCCGCGCGGGGCTGGGACCTCGTGCTCGACGCGCGGGGCTCGGGGCCCCTCAAGGAGGCCGCCGAGGCCGTCACCGGGCACGGCACCCGTGTGGCGGCGCTGCCCGGGGACGTCACGGACGCCGGGCACCGGGCCGGGCTGGTGGCCGCCGCGCGGACCCTGGGCGGTGCGGATCTGCTGGTGAGCAATGCGAGCGCGCTGGGCGCCGAGCCGCTGGTGCGCCTTGCGGAGCTGCCTCTGGAGGGGCTGCGGCGGGCGCTGGAGGTGAATGTGGTGGCCGCGCTGGGCCTGGTCCAGGAGGCTCTGCCGCTGCTGCGG
Source organism: Streptomyces sp. NPDC020362 (assembly GCF_040642095.1). NCBI lineage: Bacteria > Bacillati > Actinomycetota > Actinomycetes > Kitasatosporales > Streptomycetaceae > Streptomyces > Streptomyces sp. NPDC020362. The sequence goes on along the minus strand of NZ_JBFAET010000249.1, from coordinate 10,984 downwards.
GAGTCGACGGCGGGCGCGGTGATCGCGGTCAGCTCGGACGCGGCTGCGGAGGCCTACGAGACATGGGGCGGCTACGGCGCCTCCAAGGCGGCCCTGGACCAGCTGGCCGCGGTGCTCGGCGCGGAGGAGCCGGGGCTGAGGGTGTGGGCGGTGGACCCCGGGGACATGGCGACGGACCTGTACGCGGCGGCCGTACCGGACGACGACGATCCGCGTCCGGCGCCCGCCACCGTCGTACCGGCGTTCCTGCGGCTGCTGGACGAGCGGCCGGCGAGCGGGCGGTATGCGGCGCCGTCGCTGGTGGAGGGGCGATGACCGTGTTCGACGCGTTCGCCTCCGAGGCGCCGGAGCCGGTGTCGGGAGGCAGGCCGTGCTCGGCCCTTCCGGCCGGCGAGCGCTCGGCGGCTCAGCGTGCCCCTTCGGCCGGCGCGCTCAGGGTGCCGGAGGAGCTGTCGGCGCGGGTGCCTGCGGAACAGCGCGGGCCGGGGCTCGACCGGGATGCCGTGCGGCTGCTGGTCTCGCGTGGCACCGAGGTGTCGCACCACGCGTTCGCCGAGCTGCCGCGGCTGCTGCGGGCCGGGGACCTGCTGGTGGTGAACACCTCGCCCACGCTGGCTGCCGCGGTGGACGGGCGGATGGGGCAGACGCGTGTGGTGGTGCACTTCTCCACGGGCGGGGACGACGGGCGCTGGGCGGTCGAGCTGCGCGAGCCGGACGGGCGGGGCACTACGCGCGCGCGGGCGGGCGGACGGAGTACTGCACACGCGCGTGCGGGCGGGTTGGGTACTGCACGCACGTATACGGGCGGGTTGAGTACTGCACGCGCGCGTGAAGAGAGCAGGGCGCGCAGCGCTGCCCGGAAGGGGGGTGACGGGAGACGGGCGGCGGGAGGGCCCACGGGGACGGAGGTCCGGCTGCCGGGCGGGGCACGGCTGGTCCTGGAGGAGCCGCTGAGCGGGCGCGGTGAGCGGTTGTGGTGGGCGCGGGTGTCCGGGGCGGAGGTCCTTCGGCTGCTGCGGGAGCACGGGCGCCCCATCCGCTACTCGTACACGGACCGGGACCAGCCGCTGTCGGTGTACCAGACGGTGTTCGCGCTGTCCGAGCCCGACGGGTCGGGCAGCGCGGAGATGCCGAGTGCGGCGCGGCCCTTCACCGCGCGGCTGGTGACCGAGCTGGTGAGCCGGGGAATCCAGTTCGCGCCGGTCACTCTGCACACGGGGGTCGCGTCGGCGGAGGCGCACGAGCCGCCGTATCCGGAACGGTTCACGGTGCCTGAGACGTCGGCGCGGTTGATCAACGCCGCGAGGGCGGGGGGCAGGCGGGTGATCGCGGTCGGGACGACGGCCGTGCGGGCCGTGGAGTCGGCGGCCGGGCCGGACGGGGTGGTGCGGGCCGTGGGCGGGTGGACCGATCTGGTGGTCACCCCGGCGCGCGGGGTACGCGCGGTCGACGGGCTGCTGACCGGGCTGCACGAGCCGGAGGCCTCGCATCTGCTGATGCTGCAGGCCGTGGCGGGGCGGACCGCGGTCGACCGGGCGTACGAGGAGGCGCTGCGCGGGCTCTATCTGTGGCACGAGTTCGGGGACGTCCATCTCATCCTGCCGGAGGAGAACCCTCACACAGAGCGTTGCGGCGGCAACTCCTGGTGAGGCTGTTGCACCTTCGATGTGAGCCCGCACATAGGGCGCGCATCACGTACGAACGGACATAGGAGATATACCGGCCCCATATGAACGGGACAGACGGTCCAGTCTGTCCCGTTTTGCCCTTCCCTGATCCACTATCGGGGATCGTACGTCACACCTTTGCCAGGGCATTTTGCGCCCGCTAAGAATTGCTCCCGTCGCTCAGCGCCGCAGGGGTTCCCCCCTCGGCGTTCGTGTGGGAGGAACCGATTCCCCCGGCGGACGCAGGAGCGACCTCCGCGCTACACGAAGAGGTCCATCAGCCATGCCCAAGAACATCCTCACCCGTGGTCATAGTCGTACGCTGACCAAGCAGCACAAGATCGCCATCGCCGGTGTCGCTGCCCTCGGTGCCGCCGCCGTGGCCCTCTCGGCCGTCCCCGGCAACGCCCAGACCATCACCACCGGTGCTCCGGCCACGGCGGCTCAGGTGCAGTTCGCCACCCAGCCGGTCAAGGATGTCCAGGGCACGCTGACCACCCAGCTCGCCGCCCAGACCGTCAAGCTCGACACCTTCGCCGCCAAGCAGAAGGCCGCGACCGAGGCCGCCAAGAAGCAGGCCGACGCCCAGGCGAAGCAGAAGGCCGCCGCCGAGGCCGCCAAGAAGGCCGCCCAGGAGCGCGCCGCCCAGGCCACGGTGAGCCGTTCCGCGCAGCGCCCCCAGATGCAGCTGGTCGCCGCCAAGTCCTACGCGAACAACCTCGACGGCTGGATCCGCCAGGCCCTGGACATCATGAAGTCCAAGGGCATCCCGGGCAGCTACAACGGCCTGCACAAGAACATCATGCGGGAGTCGTCCGGCAACCCCATGGCCATCAACAACTGGGACATCAACGCGATCAACGGGATCCCGTCGAAGGGCCTGCTGCAGGTCATCCCGCCGACCTTCAACGCGTACCACGTCACCGGCACGTCCTGGAACATCTACGACCCGGTCGCCAACATCACCGCCGCCGCCAACTACGCGGCGGACAAGTACGGCTCGATCGACAACGTGAACAGCGCGTACTGAGGCCTGGCGCGGGACCTCTGACATACGCGGAAGGGCGGCACCCCTCGGGGGGATGCCGCCCTTCACGTCGTTGTGACCGCGGTCGCTGCGGTTACTTCCGCATGACCTCCGGCTCGTGGCGGCGCAGGAAGCGGGCCACGAAGAAGCCGCAGATCACACCGAGGACGATCAGCGCCACCATGTCCAGGCTCCAGGCCGAGGCCGCGTGGTTCCACAGCGGGTCCGTGCTGCCGGGGTCGTCGGTGTTCGGAGCGATGTTGTTGAAGTCCAGCGTGGCGCCCGCCGCGGCCACCGCCCAGCGCGACGGCATCAGGTACGAGAACTCGTTGACCCCGAGGGTGCCGTGCAGGGTGAAGAGGCAGCCGGTGAAGACGACCTGGATGATCGCGAACATCACCAGCAGCGGCATGGTCTTCTCGGCGGTCTTCACCAGCGAGGAGATCACCAGACCGAACATCATCGAGGTGAAGCCGAGCGCCATGATCGGCAGGCACAGCTCGAACAGCGTCGAGCTGCCGAGGACGAGCCCCTGGTCGGGGATCTCGCGGCTGGAGAAGCCGATCACGCCGACCAACAGGCCCTGGAGCACGGTGACCGCGCCCAGGACGACCACCTTCGACATCAGATAGGCCGACCGGGACAGGCCGGTCGCGCGCTCCCGCTCGTAGATGACCCGTTCCTTGATCAGCTCACGGACGGAGTTCGCGGCACCCGCGAAGCACGCGCCGACCGCGAGGATCAGGAGCACGGTGGTGGCCGTGCCGTTCGGGATGTGCTGGCCGGTGCGCGGGTTGACCGCCGCGTTGACCAGCAGGCCACGGTTGTGGTCGATGAGCAGGCTGACCGCGCCGAGCACCGCCGGCAGGATCACCGTCAGCGCCAGGAATCCCTTGTCGGAGGCGATGACCGCCACGTACCGCCGGATCAGGGTCATCAGCTGGGAGCCCCAGCCCTGCGGCTTGGGCGGCTTCATCGCCTGCGGCGGAGGCATGTGTACGGACTGCGGCGCGACCGCGTCGATGTCCGCGGCGTACATCTGGTAGTGCTGCGAGCCCTTCCATCGGCCCGCCCAGTCGTAGTCGCGGTAGTTCTCGAAGGCGGAGAAGACATCGGCCCAGGTGTCGTAGCCGAAGAAGTTCAGCGCCTCCTCCGGCGGGCCGAAGTAGGCCACCGCACCGCCCGGCGCCATCACCAGGAGCTTGTCGCAGATCGCCAGCTCGGCCACGGAGTGGGTGACCACGAGGACCGTGCGGCCGTCGTCCGCGAGGCCGCGCAGCAGCTGCATGACGTCGCGGTCCATGCCCGGGTCGAGGCCCGAGGTCGGCTCGTCCAGGAAGATCAGCGACGGCTTGGTGAGCAGCTCCAGGGCCACCGACACGCGCTTGCGCTGACCGCCGGAGAGCGAGGTGACCTTCTTGTCCTTGTGGATGTCGAGCTTCAGCTCGCGCAGCACCTCGTCGATACGGGCGTCGCGCTCCTGCCCGGTGGTGTCGGCCGGGAAGCGCAGCTTGGCCGCGTACTTCAGGGCCTTCTTGACGGTCAGCTCCTTGTGCAGGATGTCGTCCTGCGGGACCAGACCGATGCGCTGGCGCAGCTCGGCGAACTGCTTGTAGAGGTTCCGGTTGTCGTACAGCACCTCGCCCTGGTTGGCGGGCCGGTAGCCGGTCAGCGCCTTCAGCAGGGTCGACTTGCCGGAACCGGACGGGCCGATGACCGCGATCAGCGACTTCTCCGGGACACCGAAGGAGACGTCCTTCAGGATCTGCTTGCCGCCGTCGACGGTGACCGTCAGGTGACGCGCCAAGAAGGAGACCTCACCGGTGTCGACGAACTCCTCGAGGCGGTCGCCGACGATACGGAAGGTGGAGTGGCCGACACCGACGATGTCACTCGGGCCGAGCAGCACCGAGCCGCCCTTGGCGATGGGCTGGCCGTTGACGTAGGTGCCGTTGTGCGAGCCCAGGTCGCGGATCTCGAAGCGGCCGTCGGGCGTCGAGTGGAACTCGGCGTGGTGCCGGGAGACCTGCAGGTCGGAGACGACCAGCTCGTTCTCCAGGGCACGGCCGATGCGCATCACGCGGCCGACGGCGAACTGGTGGAACGTCGTGGGGCTGCGGTCACCGTAGACCGGCGGTGCCCCCGCGCCACCACCAGGCGTCTTCTGCGCGAGCTGCTCGGGCGGCCCGCTCTGCTGCTGCGGGAACGGAGCGGGCTGCTGCGGCTGCTGCCAGTCGGCAGGCGACGCCTGCTGCGGCACCTGCTGCGCCCAGCCGGGGCCGGCGCCCTGGGCGGCGTACGGCGCCGCCTGCGGCTGCTGCTGGGACTGGGCGACCGAGGCCGCGGCGCCGGTGAGATTCAGGCGCGGTCCGTCCGTGGCGTTGCCGAGGTGCACCGCCGAGCCGGCGCCGAGCTCCATCTGCTGGATCCGCTGGCCCTGCACGAACGTGCCGTTGGTGCTGCCGTGGTCCTCGATGACCCAACTGCGGCCGTTGAAGCTGACCGTGGCGTGCCGCCAGGAGACCCTGGCGTCGTCGAACACGACGTCTCCCTGCGGATCGCGTCCGAGTGTGTAGGACCTGGACGAATCGAGCGTCCAGGTCCGTCCGTTTGATTCCAGTACGAGTTCCGGCACTCCATGCCCCACTGAGTTGTCCCCCGAATTTCCCCCATCACAGGGAGTCTAGGGATGTCGAACATCGTGGGGAACTATTTCAGGCTCGGCCCGGTGACCGAAAGTCGGGCCTTGTGAAGGGCGCCCGCGCGCGCTTCAACTCGCCCCGTTGACGGGGTTGAAACCGGGCCGGAGAGTGGTAATCCCCCGCGAGGGGGACAAGCGCGGCTGCGGTGCCGCGCCGCGGATCGGGGGGTCTGCCATGAGCGCTGCCACGGGCGTCGAGACCGAACGGCACGGCACCTCGCTGCCGTGGGGTGACATCCTGCTGTCCGCGATCGCCTCGGTGAGCTGGGCGTTGATGGGGATGGCGGGCACGGCCGCACTCGGCCTGCATCTGCTGCAGGCGGACGCGGCGGGTTCACTGGGCCCCATGACGGCGGCGGTTGTGGCGCTCGGGGCGGGCGGTTCCATCTCACCGGCGGGCGATGTGTCCGCATTCGGACTGAAAGGCGCCGAAGCCCACACGGCCGTCGAGATCACGCCACTCGGCGTCAGCCTGGTCGGAGCCCTGCTGCTCTCCTGGTTCTTCCTACGGTCCCTGCGCTCGGCCGGAGTTGTCGTCGCGCCAGCCGAACTCCTCGCGCGCGCGGGCGCGGTGGTCGCGCTCTTCGTGGCGATGCTCGGCGGGCTGGCCTGGGCCGGACACGACGTCATCACGATCGACGGAGGCTCGCTCGGTCTGGACGCGCTGCCCGGCGGGGGCGGCAAGGGGGGCGGCCTCAACATCCCCGGTCTGGGGGATGTCGGCGGGCTGCTGCCGGACCGGATCGGTGACCTGATCCACGCCAAGGCCGCCGTCGGCTTCACCGTTGACACCGCGCCCACCCTCCTCGGCGGCCTCGGCTGGTCCGCGGGCATCCTGCTGATCGCCCTGCTCGCCTCCCGCCGCACTCCCCTGCCACGCGGCTGGGAGGCCGTGCACCGGGTGGTGCGGCCCGCCGCCTCGGCGCTCGTCACCGTGCTGCTGCTGGCCGTCGTCGCCGGGCTCGCGGCGGCGGCGTACGCGGCGATCGGCGACGACCACCCGCGCCGGATCGCGGGCGCGGCCCTGCTCGGCGCCCCGAACGGGGTGTGGCTGGGCGTCCCCCTCGGTCTGTTCGTCCCCTGGGACGGCAGGGCCACCGGCGCGCTGGGCACGGTGCTGCCCCACCCGCTCGACCAGTTGCTGACCACCCGGTCGGACCAGCCCGTCACCCTGGGCCGGCTGGCCGGGCTGGACGGGCGGGTGTGGCTGCTCGCGGTGGCGGCGGCGCTGATGATGGTGCTCGCCGGGGTGCTCACGGCGGCGCGGACGCCGGTACGCGTTTCGTCCGCGGAGCCGGGCGGCGCCATCGGCTTCGCCGGGCGCTGCGCCCTGCGGCTCGGGATCGCGACGGCGCTGACCCTGCCCCTGCTCGCCTGGCTGACGGATGTCTCGGTGGACGCCTCGCTGTCCGTCCTGGGCTTCGACGCCTTCGGCGCGGGCATCCGACTGCACGGCCACCCGGGCATGGCGCTTCTCCTGGGCGCCGCGTGGGGTGCGGGGGCCGGCGCGGTGGGAGCCCTGCTCACCTGGACGACGGGGACCGCGGGCAGCCGGGCGGTGTGGCCGGCCCCGGGTGACGCACGGGGCGGGGCGGCCTCGAGGACCGGCGGGGGCAGCCCCTCCTGGCACTCCGGGTACGACGGCGCGGGCCCGGGGCTTCCGGAGTACGACGGCCCGGGGGCCGGGCATCCCGGCCGCGGCGGCGGGGCTCCCGGGCAGCCTGGGCGCGGCGGCGGAGCCGGGCAGGCCGGGCACGGCGGCGCGGCCGGACCGTACGCGCCGGGCCGGCCCCACCGCCCGCCGAACCCCGACACGAACCCCTATCTCCAGGTGCCGGAGGAACTGCGGGCGGAGCCGGAGGACGCACGACCGCCCTCGGCCGGGAACGACGTGTACGGCGCCCCCACCGTCGCCCGGCCCTTCGACCAGCCTCCGCCTCCGCGCCGGAACCGTCCCCGTGGACGCGCGCGTGATCGTTCGCAGGACGGACCGGACGACGGGCCGCCGCCTCCGCCGCCCCTGCCCCCGCGACCGCCCGGGACGCCCGGGCGGTGAGCCCGCGGCGCCGATGACGGAGGAGGCCCGGCGCTCGTCGTCGCGAGCCCGTGCGCCGGGGGCGCCACCGTGGCACAGTCGTGGTGAGCCGGAACCTCTCGTCCGGGCGGGACGTGCGGGTGGGAGCGATCCGCCGGAGCCCGGGCAGCGTCACCGCGCCGGCGCCACGGGCCCGGCCGGGCGAGCCGTCGCCGAGAGGCAAGATCCCCTACATCGGCCGGACACCCATTGTTCCGTGTCCGTCAGGCGGACCTCAGGGGCGTGAGGCACTGGGTGCCGGATACGGTGGTGACACCATGAGCGCTTCGCAGACCTCCGAGGTCCCCACTCTCCTCGTCAAGATCTTCGGCAAGGACAGGCCGGGCATCACGGCCGGCCTCTTCGACACCCTTGCCGCGTACCTCGTCGACGTGGTCGACATCGAGCAGGTCGTCACCCGGGGCCGACTGGTGCTGTGTGTGCTGGTCACCCAGCCGCCGGCCGGGCTGGAGGGGGACCTGCGTGCCACCGTGCACAGCTGGGCCGAGTCGATGAAGATGCAGGCGGAGATCATCTCGGGGCACGGCGACAACCGCCCGCGCGGTCTCGGACGCTCCCTGGTCACCGTCCTCGGTCACCCGCTCACCGCCGAGTCGACGGCCGCCGTCGCCGCCCGGATCGCCAAAACCGGGGGCAACATCGACCGTATCTTCCGGCTTGCCAAGTACCCGGTGACGGCCGTGGAGTTCGCCGTGTCCGGCGTCGAGACGGAGCCGCTGCGCACGGCCCTGGCGACCGACGCGGCGGCACTGGGTGTCGACATCGCGGTCGTCTCGGCGGGCCTGCACCGGCGGGCCCAGCGGCTGGTGGTCATGGATGTGGACTCCACACTCATCCAGGACGAGGTCATCGAGCTGTTCGCCGCACACGCCGGCTGCGAGGACAAGGTCGCCGATGTGACGGCGGCGGCGATGCGCGGAGAGCTGGACTTCGAGCAGTCGCTGCACGCGCGCGTGGCACTGCTGAAGGGGCTGGACGCCTCGGTCGTGGACAAGGTGCGCACCGAGGTGCGCCTGACGCCGGGCGCGCGCACGCTGATCCGCACCCTGAAGCGCCTCGGCTACCAAGTCGGTGTCGTCTCCGGCGGGTTCACCCAGGTCACGGATGATCTGAAGGAGCGGCTGGGGCTGGACTTCGCGCAGGCCAACACGCTGGAGATCGTCGACGGGAAGCTGACCGGGCGGGTCACCGGCGAGATCGTGGACCGCGCGGGCAAGGCACGGCTGCTGCGCCGGTTCGCCGCGGAGGCCGGGGTGCCCCTCTCGCAGACGGTGGCGATCGGCGACGGTGCCAACGACCTGGACATGCTGAACGCGGCCGGCCTCGGCGTCGCCTTCAACGCCAAGCCGGTGGTCCGCGAAGCCGCGCACACGTCGGTGAACTTCCCCTTCCTGGACACCGTCCTGTATCTGCTGGGCGTCACCCGTGAAGAGGTCGAGGCGGCCGACACCCACGACGAGGGCTGACCCGGCACTGCGCCGTTCGACGTACTCGACGGGGAGGGCCCGGCACCGCAGCGGTGCCGGGCCCTCCTGCCGTGTGTGCCGTCACTCGGAGGGTGCCCAGTAGTCCGCCAGGGTGGCCACGCCCGGTTCCAGGCTCTTCCAGGCGCCGTCGAAGGACAGCAGCGCGAAACCGGCGGCAGGGAAGCCGCGGCGGTTCATCCGCTCACGGGCCCCGCCCTCGGACTCACCCGCCAGGATGTCGGCCAGCCCGTGCACGCCCGGGTTGTGGCCGATCAGGATCGCGTTCTGCACGTCGTCCGGGATCTCGTTGAGCAGGGCGATCAGCTCGCCGGGCGAGGCTTCGTAGAGCCGCTCCTCGTAGACGGTCCTCGGCCGGTGCGCGAGTTCGTGGACGGCAAGCTTCCAGGTCTCGCGGGTACGGACCGCGGTGGAGCACATGGCCAGGTCGAAGGTGAGGCCGGTGTCGGCCAGCTTGCGCCCGGCGACTGCGGCGTCCTTGCGGCCCCGTTCGGCGAGCGGGCGCTCGTGGTCGGACACCTGGGGCCAGTCGGCTTTCGCATGCCGGAAGAGGATGATCCTGCGGGGTTCTGCGACGCTCATGGGACCCAGCTTCGCATGAAACAGACCACCTGGCGCAGGGAGTTGACATGCGGATTCACCGCGCGAGGGGGCTCTGTGTCAGCGCGCGAGGACCTGCTGAACGCGCTCGAAAAGGTGCGTGACCGCCGGATCGCCGCTCGCAGCGTGGGCGTCCGACGGGTTCAGTATCAGCGCGAGCAGGGTGATGAAGGCGAGCGCGGGCAGGGCGAGCGCCCACCAGGGCAGCCGGACGTCGACGCTGCCCGTGGTCGCCGGGTGGAGCCGGGTGTGCGTGCGGGCCGGCATGGTCGCCTCCGTGGTCTTCGAGTGGTCCTGGCCGCCTGGTGCGGTCACATCTCGAAGCTACGGAAGACCGGGCCGCCAACCCATCCGGGCATCCACCCAGTTGCCCCTGACCCTGACCCCCTAGGGGATGGTGGGGCTAGCCCCACCCCGAGGGCGCCGGGGGCCGACGCGGTGCGGGCGGCGCAGGCCGGAGCGGGTCAGGGGGAGGCGATCGTCGCGATGACGGCGATGATGGCGAAGATGGCGAAGAACGCGCCGAAGACGAGCAGCATCTTCCTCTGGCTGTTCTTCGGGTTCGGGTCGAGCACAGGCTGCATGCGCCCAGTCTCGCACCCTTCGTCCGGAACGGATCAGCGGGGGCGGGTCAGCGGGACCGCGATGTCGGCCCGACGGAGCAGCCAGGGGCCGACGGATCGGCGCAGCCCGGCGGATCGGCGCAGGCCGGCGGAGCAGCCGTGGGCCAACGGATCGCCGCAGGCCCGACGGCTCGGCCAGGGGCCCGACGGATCAGCCGTGGGGCGGACCAGCCGGGGGGGCGGACCAGCCAGGCCGGACTAGCGGCCCGCCTCGTCCTCCACCGTTCGGTTGCGTCCGGCCAGGAAACCCACCGCCATCTGGGGGACCATCAGGCCCGCCATCAGGGCGATCGGCAGCCCCCAGCCGCCGCTGTGCTGGTAGAGCACGCCCACCAGCAGCGGGCCGGGGATGGAGATCAGGTAGCCGGTGCTCTGCGCGAACGCGGACAGCTGAGCCACGCCCGGACCGGTCCTGGCCCGCATCCCGACCATCGTCAGCGCCAGCGGGAACGCACAGTTCGAGATGCCGAGCAGCACGGCCCAGGCCCAGGCGCCGTCGGCCGGCGCGACGTACAGACCGGCATAGCCCACAAGGCCGCAGACGCCCAGTGCCAGCGCGATCGGCCCCTGATGAGGCAGCCGGGTGGCGACGCGCGGGATGACGAAGGCCAGCGGCACGCCCATCACCATGGTGACCGCGAGGAGCAGACCGGCCGTGCCCGCCGGGACACCGGCGTCACGGAAGATCTGCGCCATCCAGCCCATCGTGATGTAGGCCGCGGTGGCCTGCAGTCCGAAGAACACGGCTAGCGCCCAGGCCGTGCGGCTCCGGGTGATGCGCAGCGGG
>NZ_JBFAET010000248.1:0-11384 GCF_040642095.1 Streptomyces sp. NPDC020362 | reverse complement strand
ATCGGCCACGCCGCCTGGTGGCCCGGACACGCCGACCGAGCCACCCACCCAACCCCCACCACCGGATCCATCCCCCACCAGGCCGTCGGCCACGACGACAAGGCCGCGCACGACCCCTCGGGACGTCACAACTAAAGTCCGCCCTCGACCGGGCCCCGCTCCGAGCAGAAACGTAACGACATGACCGCCACCTCCCAGGAGGTGGCGGTCATGCTGCTCGGTACCGCGCTGAAGACGGAGGACGTCCTCAGGGCTGCGTCGTTCGGGCGGGGTGGCCCGGTGACCACTGCCGGTCCGTGCGCAAAGCGCGACTCCGCGCGCGTCCTGCAGCACCCGGCGTGCCGAAACCGCAGCGCGCGCCACCACGTACCCTGCCCCTGTGCCCGCCTCCCGTCTGCATCGCGTCGCCGTCCTCGTGCTCGAAGGGGCGAAGCCGCTCGACGTCGGCATTCCGGCACAGGTCTTCACGACCCGCGCGAGCATGCCGTACGAGGTGCGGGTGTGCGGTGCGGCGCCCGGTCTCGTCGCCGGCGGCGACGGCCTGTCGTACCACGTCGCCCACGGCCTCGACGCGCTCGCGTGGGCCGACATCGTCTTCGTCCCCGGCTACCGGTTTCCCGACCGCGAGGACCCGCCGGGACCCGTGGTCGACGCGCTGCTCGCCGCCCACGCCCGGGGCGCACGGCTCGCCGCCATCTCGACAGGTGCCTTCGCCCTCGCCGCGACGGGCCTGCTCGACGGCAGGCGCGCCACGACGCACTGGCACTACGCGCGGGCGCTGGCGGCGAAGCATCCGCTCGTCCGCGTCGACGAGAACGTCCTGTTCGTCGACGAGGGCAGCGTGCTGACGTCGGCCGGCGCCGCCTCGGGCATCGACCTGTGCCTGCACATCCTGCGCGGCGACCTCGGGGTGGCCGCGTCGAACCACGCCGCCCGCCGCCTGGTCGCGGCCCCCTACCGCAGCGGCGGTCAGGCGCAGTACGTGCCGCGGAGTGTGCCCGAGCCCCTGGGCGAGCGGTTCGCCGCGACCCGTGAGTGGGCGCTGCACCGGCTCGGCGAGGCCCTCACCCTCGACGTGCTCGCCCGGCATGCGGCGGTGTCGGCACGCACCTTCTCGCGGCGCTTCGCCGAGGACACGGGGTACACGCCGATGCAGTGGGTCATGCGGGCCCGCATCGACATGGCGCGTGAACTGCTCGAGCGTTCGGAGCGCAGTGTCGAGCAGATCGCCGCCGATGTCGGTCTCGGCACCGGCGCGAATCTGCGCCTGCACTTCCAGCGCATCCTCGGCACCACGCCGAGCGAGTACCGGCGCACCTTCACCCGCGGCGAATAGCCGACCGCCCGGCACGCCCGACGCGCCACGTCGAACCCCTGGCACGCGCGACGCGCCGCTTCGACCGCCCAGAACGCTCGGCCCCGTCCTTCGACCGCCAAGCACCCTTGGCGCGATCCTTCGACCGCCGAGCACCCTTGGCGCGATCCTTTTGAACAGTGGCGATCACGCCGCTGTCAGGGGCGGATGCGGCCCGCGAACCTGGTGGCGAACCCAAGGGACAGGGGCAGGACTCATGACTCGCATCGCCATCAACGGATTCGGCCGCATCGGACGCAATGTGCTGCGTGCACTGCTCGAACGCGACAGCGCGCTCGAAATCGTCGCCGTCAACGACCTCACGGAGCCCGCCACTCTCGCGCGACTGCTCGCCTACGACTCGACGGCCGGCCGGCTCGGCCGCCCGGTGTCCGTCGACGGGGACACCCTCGTGGTCGACGGCCGCCGTATCAAGGTGATCGCCGAGCGTGAGCCGACTCAGCTGCCCTGGGCCGAGCTGGGTGTGGACATCGTGCTCGAGTCGACCGGCCGGTTCACCTCGGCCAAGGCGGCCGGCGCCCATCTGTCCGCGGGCGCGAAGAAGGTGCTCGTCAGTGCGCCGTCGGACGGCGCCGACGTCACCCTGGCCTTCGGGGTGAACACCGACGCCTACGACCCGGCCCTGCACACGATCGTCTCGAACGCCTCGTGCACCACCAACGCGCTCGCGCCACTGGCCGCGGTCCTCGACGAACTCGCCGGTATCGAGCACGGTTTCATGACGACGGTGCACGCCTACACGCAGGAGCAGAACCTGCAGGACGGTCCGCACCGCGACGCCCGCCGGGCGCGCGCCGCCGCCGTCAACATCGTGCCGACCACGACAGGCGCCGCCAAGGCGATCGGCCTCGTGCTCCCGAACCTCGACGGCAAGCTGTCGGGCGACTCGATCCGGGTGCCCGTTCCGGTGGGCTCGATCGTCGAACTCAACACGACCGTCGCCCGCGACGTGACGCGCGAGGACGTGCTGGCCGCGTACCGCGCGGCGGCCGAGGGGCCGCTCGCCGGCGTCCTCGAGTACTCGGAGGACCCGCTCGTCTCGTCCGACATCACGGGCAACCCGGCTTCGTCGATCTTCGACTCGGCCCTCACCCGCGTCGACGGCCGCCACATCAAGGTGGTCGCCTGGTACGACAACGAGTGGGGCTTCTCCCACCGCGTGATCGACACCCTCGAGCTCCTCACCACGGGCTGACGGAAACCGGGGCGGCCCGCGGGAGCCGGCCGGGTCCGGAGGGGCCGGGTCCGGGACGCCCGCGGAGGGGCCGGTCAGCCGAGGACGAACGGGAGCTTCGTGGCGAGATCGCCCAGCGCGGCCTTCTCCGCGCCCGTCGGCGTGCGGCGGCCGGTGCCGATCAGCAGCGCGTCCGTGTCGGAGAACGAGCCGGGGAACGGGGTCCTGGTGATCTTCTCCAGCGAGGCGCGGGCCGCCGCGAGGGACTCGGCGGGCGGCTCGGCGGCCGACGTCAGATGCGCGATCAGGTCGAGGTGGTGCAAGGTCCATTCGAGCACGTACGCGGACAGGTAGTCGCCGGCCGTCAGCACCTCGTCGCGGGTGCTGACGCGGACGGCGGGATCGGCGAGTCGGGCGGCTCGGCCGGCGGCGGAACCGACGTCGTCGAGGTGGAACTTGAGCCACCGCGGCTCGCCGTACGCGGCGGCCAGCCGGGGAATCAGTGCGTCGAGCGGGTCCTTGCCGGTCGGGGGTTCGACCAGGTGCCAGTAGGTGGCCGCGTCGACGGTCGGTTGTGTTTCGGCGGGCGTGACCAGGGTGATCAGGACGTCCTGGGCGTCGATGACCAGGTGGCACACCAGGTCCCGGACTAGCCAGCCGGTACAGCCTGACGGGCGCTCGAAGTCCTCGTCGGGGAGATCGGCGACCGCCGCGAGCAACGCCGCCCAAGACGGTGAGAAGAGATCCACTGCGGCACGGTAGTCCCGCACCGGAACGGCGGACAAGCGCACGGGGACGATCCGCCGGTCGGTTCGGGTACCTGCCCGGCCGTGTGCCGGACACGCTCTCCAGCAGACCTGCAGGCAAGGGACGTCCGCCAGGTGCATGCGCATGCGTAGCGGGTCAGTGTGCCTCCGGCGCGTAGGCATGCCACGCCGGACACATGGGGCGGGTACAGGTCGAAGTGCTGCACGGGTACGTGCCGTGCCCGCTGCGCACAGGCTGCCGCCGCCACCGGTGAAGGAGCAGGAGACGATCCTGTCACCGGCGGTGGGCAGGTCGGTGCCCAGTTGCCGTCGGGAATCGACGCCTCACAGCCTCAGGGTCACCTGGGACCCGGCCGCGGCCGACGCGGCTGCCGTCCGGGCTCAGGGCGCCGACGCACGAACAGTTGGACACGCGGGCCCGACACTCCCTTTCTGCGGGTGTCGAGCACAACCGGCACGGCGCCGTTCGCGCCGAGGACCGCCGTGGCGACGGCGTGCTCGTTCCACCGGGGCTTCAGGGCACCGCTGATGTCGCGGGTGCGGACGATGGTCCGCCCCTCGGAGTCCTCCGCACGGCTGGTGCAGAGCAGAACACGCGCGGCGGTGTCGACGCACAGTTCGCGGACGTAGACGCGAACAGGCGACGACGACTGTCACCGCGCACACCTCCAGATGCTCGCCCTCGCCGAAGGCCAAGGCACGGCCGGTGCGGCTGAGGCCGTACCACCCCAAGAGCCGCCGCTTGCCACCGCCTCCGGGACCGCGGCCCTTCGTCGCCGCCCGAGGGGCGCGGCACGGCCACACCGGACGCCCCCGATCACTCGCCCCACCACGCCGTCGGCAGGACGGCGGATGGACTCTCCTCACTCGGCATCGGGCGCGAACGCTCCGGTGACCCACACATGCGGGACGGCCAGAACGGCCTGTTGCGGGTGGCCTGCGGCACGTGCGGGAGCCGGCGAGGCACCCATTGCCGGTGCGGACGCGGGCGAGAGGGACCTTGCCGGTACGGGAACCGGCCGGACGGACTCAGAGCTTGGCGCCGAAGTCCTGGGTCCACCACGGGCCGCCCGAACCCTTGTGGACGCCTACGCCGATGTCCTTGAACGAGCAGTTGAGGATGTTGGCGCGGTGGCCGGGACTGTTCATCCACGAGTCCATCACCGCCTGCGGGGTCTGCTGGCCCATGGCGATGTTCTCCCCGTACGTGGACCAGCGGTAGCCCGCGGCGGTGATGCGCTGCCCGGGGTCGGCGCCGTCGGGATTGGTGTGGTCGAAGAAGTTCCGGGCGGCCATGTCGTCGGAGTGGCCCTGCGCGGCCTTGTCCAGCTGGGCGTTCTCGGCGAGGGGTCCGCAACCGGTGGCCGCCCGCTCCTTGTTCACCAGCGCGACCACCTGTGCCACGGTGCCCGCGGGGGCGGACTGCGTCTGTGGTGCGGCGGAGGGGGTCTGCGTCGGCCGGGGGGACCGTACGGGAGCCGGCGTGCTCTTCTTCGTGGGGTGCGGGGTCTTCTTGGCGCCGCTCTTCGTCTTCGACGGCGACGGCGACGGCGACGCAGAGGCGGAGGAGGGCGATGTCGCCGCGCCGCTGGGCGCGGAGAGGTCCACGACCGGATCGCCGGCGGTCTGTGCGGTGGCCGTACCGTCCTTCCCTGCCCCGTCGTCCGTTGCGACGTACCAGAGGCCACCGCCCGCGACGCAGGCCGCCACGACGGCGCCGCCGACGGCCCGCCGCCGGATGCGCTTGCGCCGCCGGGCCTCGCCCCGGGAGCCACCACGGCCGCGCGAGGTCCGGTGCCCGCCCGCCTGACCGGTCTCCGCGTGCTCCGCGGACGCGTCCGGCCGGGACGCGGAACCGGCCAGGGCCATCCCGTCGGAGCCGAGACCCATCCTCGCCAGCAGTGCGGTCGACACCGCGACCAGCGCCAGTCCGGCCAGCAGTCCCTCCGCCGGCATCAGGCCGCTCCACAGACCGGAGCAGTGCACACAGTCGCGGGCGTGGCGGGCTATTCGCTTGCGCCACAGCGCGGAGGGCCGGCCGTCCCAGGAGGCCAGCACGCCTCGCAGTTCCTCGCAGGGAGGCTGCGCGTCCAGCGCCCGTACCACCACGCGGGCGGACTCCAGCTGCGCCTTCATCCGCTGTACGCGGACCGCGGTGTGCTGGGGCGACAGCTCCAGGGCCGCGGCGACCTCACCGCGGGTCAGTTCCCCGGCGCACTCCAGCCACCACAGCGAGAGCAGGCCTCGGTCGTCCGGCTCCAGCCAGCGTGTCGCCTGCGCGGTCTCCCGGCGCTGGCCGGACAGTTGCAGCTGCACCATGGTCAGGTCCACGAAGTCCGCGCCCGGGTCGGCGAGATCCTCGGCCTCCTCCACGCCGGCCTGCGCGAACTGCCGGTCCTGCCAGTGCGTCCGGACCTGGTTCATGGCGATCGCCACGAGCCAGGAGCGGAAACTCTCGGGCGTGCGCAGACCGTCCAGCGCGTCCAGGGCGCGGAGCATGGTGTCCTGTACCACGTCGTCGACATCGACCGAGCCGTTCAACGCACGTCCCACGATGTTGTAGACCAGCGGGAGGTACGCACTGACCAGGGCGTCCTGGGCCTCCGGGTCACCCGCTCGGGCAGCGCCCACCAGTGCCGCCGTGTCCACCGTGTGCTGTGTGCTCATCAAAGGCTTCCCTGTCGTCGATGCCGAACGGTGCTGTCCGATACCTGGGAGACCGCTGTGCGGGCCCCGGATAACGGTTATTCGGACACTCGTTCCGTGAGAGGTTCGTCGCACCGGCCCGCCGACCGCAATGGGGGAGATCACAACAGGGGAAGGGAACGGGAGGCGGACACCGGTCCAAAGGCCCCACGGCTCAGGCCCGCACCCCGCCGTCGACCCGCAGGACGGTGCCGGTCAATGAGGAGGAACGGTCGCTGAGAAGCCAGGCGGCGGCCTCGGCGATTTCATCGGGTTCGGCGGTGCGGCCGAGCGGGATGCTCGCCGTGAGGCGCTCCAGGAGGCCGGGCGATTCCGCCTCCCACGCACGGATCATCGCGGTCGTCGTACCCCCGGGAGCGATCGCGTTGACACGGATGCCCTCCGGGGCGTAGGTGACGGCGGCCGACTCGGTGAGGCTGTTGACCGCCCGCTTCATCGCGCCGTGGACGGGCAGTTCGGGATTGCCCCGCAGGCTGCCGATGGAGGAGTTGTTGACGATGGCTCCGGTCCCGGCGGTGGCCCGGATGGCGGCGATCTCGGCGACCACGGACCCCCAGACGCCCTTCGGGTTCCCGGCGTAGACGTGGTCGAAGTCGGCCTCCGGCAGCTGGTCCAGGGGCCCGGCCGCTGGACGGTCGCGCCGTTGTTGAAGGTGACGTCGATCCGCCCGTACAGCTGAACGGCACGGTCGACGGCGGCGCGCACAGCGTCCGCGTCGGCGAGATCGCACACGACGTGGTCCGCGCTGCCGCCCGCTGCCCGGACCTCCTCGGTCACCGCCTTGAGCTGTGCCTCCGTCCGGGCGGCAAGCAGCACGCGGGCGCCTTCCCGGGCGAACAGCCGGGCCGCGGCGGCGCCTAAGCCGCGCCCGGCTCCGGTGATGAAGGCGACCTTGCCGGTGAGCAGGCCCGGGGTGTTGGAGTGGGAGATGTCAGTGCTGCGTCTGCTGTCGGTCATCGGCACCCAGCGCATGGACGTGCCCGGCTGACCGACGTCGTCACCGAGGGAGACAGACTGGGCCTAACGGCACAACTCGTCGCCGAGGTCCGTCCGCCGGTAGCGGACGGTGCGGCCACTGCGGGTGCGGCTGAGCAGACCGGCGTCGTAGAGGACGGCCAGGTGCTGGCTGACCGCGCCCGGGGTGACGTCCAGACGCTGGGCGAGTTCGGTCGTGGAGGCCGGTTCGGCAAGGAGGATCAGCAAACGGGCGCGCGGCCGGCCGAGAAGCCGGATCAGGGCGCGGTCGGTGACCGGTGGCGGTGCCTCGGAGAGGGTCGCGCGGCCCCGGGCCGGATAGACGAGCATCGGCGGGCGCGAGGGGTCGAGCACCGTCTGGGCACCACGGGCGAACACCGTGGGCATCAGCACCATCCCGCGTCCCGCGATGCGGATGTCGGCCGACGGCCAGGGGGCCGTGTCGCCGGTACCGGTCAGCAGCAACTGCTCGCCGGTCCACACGAGCCGTGGGTCGAGCCCGGCGAACAGCGCCGCTGACCCCTGCTCCGCCAGCACCCGTGACTGATGGGCGAGATCGGCCTCCAGGATGCTGTGGACGCGCGGCCACCACGCGTCGCTCAGGCAGGTGTGCCAGTAGGCGTCGAGGGCGTCGGCGAGGCGGGCGAGGAAGGACTCCGGGTCGGCCAGACCGCGCACGACGACCGGCGGGAGCGCGTCCTTGGTGCGGTAGGTGGCACGGAAGTCGGCGGTGACGACGTCCGGTGGGGTGCGGCGGACCTCGTCGAGTTCGTCGGCGAAGACCGGTCGGGCTCGGGCCGGGCGCGGACTGAGGAAGTCGGGCACCCACAGCCAGGGGGCGACCAGCGCGGTGAGCAGTTCGTGATCGAGGGTCTCCAGCCGCGGGCGGATGCGGCGCAGCCACGGCCGGTGATGCGCGTACCGGGCCGGGTCGTGCAGGCAGCGCAGCGAGAACACCGCCTCCTGCAGCGGGGAGTAGGCGAAGGAGGTGGTGGCAAGGTCGCCGATCGCGAAACGGAACTCGATCATTGAGTGCCACGCTAAATCATTGTCGGAGCGAGCGGACACCGCGTTGGCTGTTGAGCATGACCACGACACCACTTTCGCACGCCGCTGACCAGGACGGCAGTTCCGAGGCGGACCGCGCCACCCGCGCGGGCGGACTGCTGCCGGCCGACCCGGCGCTGCGCCTGGCCACCGTTCTGACTGCCGTCAACTCCCTCGGCAACGGGCTGTTCTTCCCGCTCGGCGTCCTCTACTTCACCCGGATCGTCGGCCTCGACGCGACCGCGGTCGGGCTGGGGCTGACGGTCGCGGGTCTGGTCGGCGTGGCCGCCGGGGTCCCCGCCGGACGGGCGGCGGACCGGTGGGGTGCCCGGCGGGTCGGGGCCCTGCTGTGGGCCGGCACGGGTCTCGCCATGGCGGCGTACACCCTGGTGCACTCGTACGCCGGGTTCCTCGTCGCGGTGATCTGCGCGACCGGGTTGCAGATGGCGAGCCGCGGAGTGCAGGGCGCGTTGTACGCCGACGTGCTGCCGGCGGCGACACGGGTGGAGGCACGGGCGTATCTGCGCACGGTGACGAACGTCGGGATGGGCGTGGGCGGCGCACTGGGCGCCGTCGCACTGCAGGTGGACTCGCGGGGCGCGTACCTGACGGTGATCGTGCTGAACGCGCTGTCCTTCGCGGGTCCGGCGCTGCTGGTGCCCCGGCTGCCGCTGGCGCCGCATGTGGGCGAGCGGGCGGCCCTGGCCGCCGACGCCCCGGCCGCGGACCGCTGGCGGGCGGTGCGTGACCTGCCGTTCCTCGCGGTGACCGTGCTCAACGCGGTGCTGGTCGTGCAGTACACGCTGGCCGAGGTCGGGCTTCCGCTGTGGATCGTGGAGCGGACCGAGGCGCCGCGCTGGACGGCGGCCCTGCTGATGATCGTCAACTGTGTGCTGGTGGCGCTCCTGCAGGTGCGGGTGGCCCGCCGGGCGTCCCAAGTCCCGAGCGCCGTACGGGCGATGGGCTGGTCGGGTCTGTTCCTGGCCGCGTCCTGCGCCGTGTTCGCCGTCTCGGCAGGCCTGTCCCCCGTGTGGGCGGTGCTGTCGCTGACCGCCGGGGCCGTGGTGCAGGTCTTCGCGGAGGTGCTGTCGGCGGCCGGTGGCTGGACCCTCGGTTACGAACTCGCCGATGCCCGCGCGCACGGTGTCTACCAGGGCGTGTTCGGCGCGGGCATGTCGGCCGGGATGATGGCGGGCCCGGCGCTGGTCACGGTCACCGCGATCGCCCACGGCACGCTGGGCTGGGCGGTGCTCGGGGTGATGTTCGCCGTGGCCGGGCTCGCCGTGGCACCCGCCGTGCGCTGGGCGCAGCGGGACGGCGCCTGGCGGGGCGAACCGTCCTGAGGCGCCCGCTGTGGCGACGCGGTGGCGCTGCACAGTGAGCCGCGGCGGGGGGCGCCTCAGAAGCCGAGGTCGCTGAGGCCGGGGTGGTCGTCGGGCCTGCGGCCCAGCGGCCAGAAGTAGGCGCGGTCGGACTCGGCGATCGGCAGCGTGTTGATGGAGGCGTGGCGGGTGTGCATCAGCCCGTGCTCGTCGAACTCCCAGTTCTCGTTGCCGTAGGAGCGGTACCAGTTCCCGGCGTCGTCGCGGTGTTCGTAGGCGAAGCGCACCGCGATGCGGTTGCCGTCGTGGGCCCACAGCTCCTTGATGAGCCGGTAGTCCAGTTCGGTGTTCCACTTGCGCGTGAGCAGCGCGACGATCTCGTCGCGGCCGCCGGCGAACTCGGCGCGATTGCGCCACCGGGAGTCCACGGTGTAGGCGAGCGACACCTTGTGCGGATCACGGGTGTTCCACGCGTCCTCGGCCAGGCGGACCTTCTCGATCGCGGTCTCCCTGGTGAACGGCGGCACCGGCGGGCGGGTGGGCTCGGTCATGTCGGCTCAGCTCCTTCGGGCTCCGGGCACGCCACAGGCCGGGCGAGCCCCTCGCAACAGCGTGAGAACGATCGTTCTCATCGATACCTGCCAGCCTAAAGAACGATCGTTCTCCAGGCAAGGGCTCCCCCCGCCGAGCACGCCGAGGCGGCGAGTGGACAACGGGCGCTTCGGTTCCGTGACATCCATCACGCCATCCCCCGATCTAGGCGTGCCGAATAGTAGATGCCCGTCTATGGACATACGGGATTTGTCCGTCTTGACACAGGCGCCTGCCACGCTCACCGGGGCGGCATTCCCGCCCGACGGCGACACCACCGGTTCGTCGAGGCAGACAGGGATTCTGACGAGTCGTCAGCAGACGGGCCGGGCGGCCGGAACCGGACCAGCACGCTCCGCATGCCTTGGCAAGGGTCCCCCGGGTCTCCTAAGCGCGGTAGTACGAAGGCTCTTTGCGCTCCCTGTGAAGCCGTCCTAACAATGACGACCCGCACAACGTCTCCGCAGCTCAGGAGCGGGGTCCGCGCAGAGCCGCCCTTGTACGGGGGCTCTGCGACTACCGGGTGAGGTCACGCATGGCAAAGCATCGTAAGAAGCAGCATTACCGGCAGCTGGTCATAGCCGCAGTCGCCATGGGTGCCGTAGGCATACCGTCCGCCGCCATGGCCTGCGCCGACTGGCCGGGCAACGGCACGGACCAGTCCGAGAGCGCCGCGACGTACGCGGGCACCGGCCTGCGGTCCGAGGCCGCCGGGCAGCACAGGTGGGAGCACCACCAGTGGCATCACCACCGGGGTCACCACCACAACCACCACCGGGCCGCCACGCCCGCTCCGGTGATGTCGAAGACTCCGAGTGCCGCGCCGAGCACCCCGAAGGCCGCCGAGCCTGCGAAGCCCAGGCCCGCTTCTTCCGCCCCCACGTCCAAGCCCACCGCCCCCGCGACCCACGCGGCCCCGAGCACCCCCAAGCCCACCGCCACGGCGTCCGGGGTCGTTGCTCGCATCGTGCAGCTCGTCAACGCCGAGCGCGCCAAGGTCGGTTGCTCCGCCCTGACCCTGAACGCGACCCTGACCAAGGTGGCGCAGGCGCACAGCCAGGACATGGCGGCCCACCAGAACATGTCCCACACCGGTTCCGACGGATCCGACCCCGGCCAGCGGATCACTCGCGCCGGCTACGCCTGGAGCGCCTACGGCGAGAACGTCGCCTACGGCTACGCCACACCCGAGCAGGTCATGGCGGGCTGGATGTCCAGCCCCGGGCATCGCGCCAACATCCTCAACTGCTCGTTCAAGGAGATCGGCGTCGGTCTCGCACAGCCCAACAGCTACTGGACGCAGGACTTCGGCACCGCCCGCTAGCAGGACCTCGACGTGGGCCGCCCCCCCCGGGGCGGGCCCCCCCCGGGCAGGGCGCCCGCGCGCAGTAACACACCACGGACCCCAAGACGGCCCCCGCCCCCGT
>NZ_JBFAET010000247.1:0-11593 GCF_040642095.1 Streptomyces sp. NPDC020362 | reverse complement strand
CCATGCTGCCCTGGTCCTTGAAGCCGACCTTGCTCAGGTCGGGGTTGTTCTGGTCCGCTGTACACGGTGTGGCTCGCCACGGTCGCCGCCACCGTGGTCCTGACGCTGGAGCCCTCGCTGAGCGCGGCTCGGACCTGCGGTCCCTCCGGGGTGGGGTGAGAACGCCGTAGGGAAGGACTGCCGTACGCGGAGTCCGGCGGTTTGCTGCATGCCCTCCGTGTCATGACCGGTGGCCGGCGTTCCGGCCGGGGAAGGGCGACGGTCGCAGCCGGTGTCGGTCGTCGCCCCCCTGCCGGTGACGGCCCTCTCGGTCAGAGGGCCGGGCGTTCGGTGGCGGGTCGGCGGAGGCGGGCCGGTGAGCTGGGCCTGGAGGCGGCCAGGGGATCCCAGTCCGGGGCGGTCGCGGCGAGCCTCGCACGCTCGGCGAAGACCCGGCCCGCCCTGGCCTCGGCCATCAGATCCCGCCCCAGCACGGCACCCGCCGTGCCGACGCCGCCGGTCACCGCACCGGAGACGCCAGGGCCCCATACGGTGCTCGCACCGGTCAGGAACAGTCCGGACACCTCGGTACGGGCGCCGGGACGCCGCAGTCCGATCTGGTCGGTGGCCAGTTCGAGGCCGTAACAGGCGCCGCCGGTGGAGCGGGTGAACCGCTCCTGGGTGAGCGGTGTCGACGCCTCGCGCCACACGATGTGCTCGCGCAGGTGGGGAACGAGACGGTGCCCGCCCGGTCGATCAGCGCCTCGGTGAGCCGCTCCTTGACCTCCTGGTACGCCGGCGACGAACGGTACTCGAGACCGGCGGGCGAGGCGTCGGCCGCCCGCCAGAACGCATGGTCGGGGGAGACGAGCGTCATCACCTCGAGGGTGGAGTGGCCGGGCGGTGCCGACCTCGGGTTGCCCGGATCCTTGGTGGCCGTCGAGGTCAGGAAGACCGGCAGTTCGCCGGACAGCTTTCCGCTGTAGGCGTTGCGGTAGGCGCGCTCGGTGTCCGCGTCGGGGTGGCACCAGTAGGTGGTGTTCGGCAGCCGGTCGGCGAGGTCGATGTCCAGCCCGAGGTACACGCTGAAGAACGGCAGCGCCATCCGGTACTGCTCGACACGAGCGACGGTCCTGGCCGACAGGTGCTCCCGGCCCACCAGTTCGAGGTAGGTCCGCTTGATGTCGGCGTTGGAGACGACAGCCGCGGCCTCGATCGTCTCACCGTCGTCCAGCCGTACGCCGACGGCCCGGCCTTCCTCGACCAGGATCCGTTCGACCGTGGCCTTGGTGCGCACCTGGCCGCCGTGGGCCTGGACGACGTCGATCAGGCGGGCCGCGAAGACCTGGCCGCCGCCCCGGGGATAGTAGGCGCCGCCGTCGATGAAGAGATCGAGCAGGCCCGCGTGGAGTGCGATCGGGGCGCGCGACGGTGGCGCGCCGTAGTCGCCCGACTCGCCCAGGATCACCGCGCACGCCAACGGGCTCAGCCCGCACACCCCGAGCAGGCGGGCCACCGGCAGCATCCCGACCGTGGCCGTCACCGGCGCACGGCGGGCCCACGCCGCCTTGCCGAGGATGCCGGGCCCCGGCCTGCCGCGGCGGCGTTCCTCCGCGATGCGCCGGAAGACGGCGATGCACCTGCGCAGCCCGCGCTCCTCCGCGGGGAAGGTCTCGACGAGGCGTCGCAGGTAGGCGTCCCACCCGCGCGGGACGCGGAAGGTCAGCCCGGGAAGGACCAGGGTGGTGAAGCCGTCCGGGTCCAGCTCGCGGAACTCGATCCGGTCGTCGAGGCCGAGGCCGCGCAGCGCCGTGGTGATCGCGCCCTCGGGGTGGCACTCGCCGATGTAGTGCACGCCGACATCGAACTCGTACCTGTTTCCCGCACGGCGGAACACCTGGCTGCATCCGCCGGCGACCTTGTTCTGCTCCAGCACCAAGGTGCGCCGGCCGCAGGCGGCCAGGTAGGCGGCGCAGGTGAGCCCGCCCAGTCCCGAGCCGACAACGACGACGTCCCACGAAGTCACGATCCCGCCCCCTGTCCGAAACACCGGGGCACAGCTTCGCGCGACCCGACGAGGAGGGTCCAGGAGGATCGACTGCGCTTTGGCGGCAGGTTCCAGGGGTCGTACGCGTCGACGTCACTGCGGCAGCCGGACAGCACCGGCTGCGCCCGGTCACCGACGCCGGTCCGGTGCGATGGCCTCCGGTCCCGGGACGAGGCCGGGCGTCATGATCCCCACCACCGCTCCCTGCTACGGCGGCCTCGGTGCCATCCGCGACGTGGTGCGCACGTTCGGTGCGGGAAGCGGCTCGGTGTCCCGTTCGGCGTCTTTGTCACGGAATACCGGCGTCTTTTGCAGACCAGTGTCCCCTTCATCCCGATAGGATGCCTTTTGTGATCAGGTCAGGACGGCACCGGCATCGCCGCCCTCCCTACGGTGGCCGACGGGAAGCCGTACTGCTGTCACCGGTGATCCTGACGGTCCTCATCTCCGGCCTGGCATTCGCCACGCCCAGGGAGATCGCGTTCAGTCGCCTGCTGCCCGCAGCACCTGCACTCGCGGCCGCGCTGTGGCCCGTCCTGCCGACGATTCTGCTGGGGGCCTTCTCCCTGCTGGTCATGATCGGGCTCAGCCTCGTCTACTCCGATCTGGGGACGCCGTACACAGCTGCCGCGATCGTCGCGGTCACCCTGGCGGCCGCCTATGCGAGCCATCTACGGCTCCAGAGGGAGGAGATGCTCTTCCAGGTCAGGCTCGTTGCCGACGCGGCCCAGAAGGTGCTGCTCCGCCCGCTGCCGCGCCGCATCCAGAACGTGGAGATCGAGTCGCTGTATCTGGCGGCCCAGGAGCAGGCCCGGATCGGCGGCGACTTCTACGAGGCGGCCGACACGCCGTACGGGGTCCGGCTGCTCATCGGCGACGTGCGCGGCAAGGGGCTCCCGGCGGTGGGGGCGGCCTCGGCGGTGATCAACTGCTTCAGGGAGAACGCGTACGACCAGCCCGACCTGAGGGGCATCATCCATCGGCTGGAGGCGAGCATAGTGCGCTACAGCCTCGCGACCCCGGCCGCGGACCAGCCGGAGCACTTCGCCACCGCGCTGCTCGCCGAGATCCCGTACGGTGGCGGGCAGGTCAGGATTCTCAACTGCGGGCACCCACCGCCCCTGCTCGTGCAGTGCGGGGAGATCCGGGTCCTGGAGTCCACCACGCCCTCGCCGCCCCTCAATCTCGCGATGCTCCTCGGAGACCACTACAGCGTGGACACCGTGACCTTCGGCGAGGGTGATCAGATGCTGCTCTACACCGACGGCGTGACCGAGACCCGGGACCGCGACGGCAGGTTCTTCCCCCTGCCGGACTGGGTGCGGCAGCTCGGCCCGGCGCCGCCCCGTGAGCTGCTGGACCGGCTTCACCAGGACCTGCTGCATTACAGCGGCGGGCGGCTCGACGACGACATCGCGGCCCTCGCCGTGCGCTGCCGGAACCTCCCGGGTCAGGAGCGCCCGGCGTAACGGGCCGGAAGCCGTTCACGTGCGCGGCGGAGCGCCCGGCCGGGCCCGTTTGCGGGCTCGGCCGGGCGGCGGGGGCATGGCTGCGACCAGCGGTGGTTTACGCGGGCCAGGACGTCATCACGCCGCCTGCCGTGCGCGTTCGGCGGCCGGGGGCGCCGTCAGGGCGAGTCGGCGGTGGATGCGGCGGAGCATGGTGCGGGCCATGAAGGGGTGGCCGCGCTTGACCACGGCCCAGTAGAGCCTGCCGCGCCAGTCGTGGATCCTCACGACCGTGCTGAGGGTGACCCGCCCGTCGTCGACGAGGATCGAGGCGCGGAAGTCGAGATGTCCGGCGTCCTGGCCCAGCAGCACCTCGCCCCCTTCTCGGCCCACCACCTGGAAGGGGGCCCCTCGCAGGACATCCCGCCAGGAGTCGGGATCCCGCGGCATCCCGGGACGCAGCCCCATCTGCCATGCGTCGCTGTAGTCGGTCCGCTCGAAGGCGCTGCGGGCCAGGTGGGCGCCGGCAGGGAGGTCGCCGGCGGCGGCCCTCTGCCACGTCAGCCGGTGAAGCAGCCGGACCCACGAAGACCAGCGGACGGGGTCGGCCACCGTCCCGGTGACAGCCCGTTCGAGGTTGTCGAAGAGCTCCTCGACCACCGTGTCGTGCATCCAGCGCACCGCGAGCATCCAGCTCCACGGCGTCGAGCCGCGGCGCTCCAGCTCCAGGGTGTGCCGCACCCGGCAGCGGTCCTGGCCCAGTGGCTCGACGACGAATTCATGGTGGCCGCTCCGGGGCGGCGTGAACGCGAAGCGGGCGCGGCGGCCGGGCTCGTACGCGGCGACGCGGTAGCGGACGAAGCCATGGCCGCCGTCCGCGTCGACGCCCAAGGGGCGGTCGAAGCGCATCGGGGGCCAGGCGGGCGACGGCCAGATCGGGTCCTGGGGCGAGGACAGCCGGTCGAGCAGGGCCCCGACGGCCTCGGCCGGGGCCTCGATGGTGCGCTCGTGGACATTGCGAATCGTGCGGAACCTGCGCATAGCGCGCCTCCATACGCTGCCGTATGTTGTTGACCATACGGTAGCGTACGGTCATGGTGCAACGACGTGACGGGGGTCCCCTCGGGGGCGGGCGCAAGCGGCTCACCGCACAGGACTGGGCGGACGCGGCTCTGACGGCCATGGGCGAGGGCGGGCTCGCGGCCGTCGCCATCGAGCCGCTCGCCGCTCGTCTCGACACCACCAAGGGCAGCTTCTACTGGCACTTCGCCAACCGTGAGGCGCTGATCGAAGCAGCGCTCGACCGCTGGGAGCAGAAGTCCACCGAGGCGGTCATCGCCGGGCTGGCCTCCGAACCGGACCCGGGGACACGGCTGCGAAGGCTCTTGACCGAGGCCTCGGAGCTGGCCGCCGAAGACCCGTTGGAGGTCTCCCTGCCGGCCTCGGCCGGGCACCCGAGGGTGGCCGCCGTCCTGCGCCGGGTGACGGAGCGCCGGGTCGACTACCTGGCCCAGCTCTTCGCCGAACTGGGCTTCCCGCCGGACGACGCGCGTCGCCGCGCACTGCTGGCGTACACCGGCTACCTCGGGCACACGCAGCTGGCGCACGCGGTGCCGGAGGCGCTTCCGGCCGGCGAGGACGGCAGGCGCTATCTGGACTCGGTGTTCGACACCCTGATGAGGGCTGCCCCCGAGGCGTAGGCCGCACCGTCGCCGTGGCCGGTGAGTCGGACACGGCGAAGGCCCTGGCCCGGTACGAACTGGCGCTCGCCGTGCGGTTCGACCGCGTCCGCGAGCACGCCGCCACAGCAGCCGAGTTCGCGTGTCGGTGCGCCGCGCTCAGTCACCGGATGCTCACCACCGCACCCGCCACGCGAGCCGACGGGGCCACGGAGAACCGTGACGCGAGGACGCTCCGACATGGTGGGTCCATGCATTCGGTACCCGCCTCCACGGTGTGCCCCGAATGTCCCGTGGAACGCAAAGACCGTGACAGTCCGTGCAGATGCGTGCGGATTCGTGGAGTGCGGGCGCCGGACATGCGGAGGGGGCGAAGCGATGGGGACCGGTGTGTACCAAGGCGCGCGCCTTTCGGCCACCGCCCTGGCTCCACTCAACTCACCAAATCCGGCGCGAAGTAGTCGCGCAGCCGAGCGATCTTCCCGTCGCGGATGCGGAAGATCTGCACCAGTGAGACGGTCACGTCCTGGCCGGTCCCGTCGAAGACCGTGTCGATCTCGGCGATGAAGACGTCGGGATCGGAGGTGGTGTGCAGCACGTAGCCGGATTTCTCCGGATTCGGTGCTCGCTGGTCGTTCACCTGCCGCTCGTAGTGGGCCGCCATGGCTCTGCGGATCTCCTCACGGCCCTGCAACCGCCGCGGGAAGGCGGCGTCGGCAGGAACGAGCGGTGCCTCGAAGATGCCGTCCTCGGTGAAGCTCTCGGCCAGGGCATCGGCATTGCGGGTCAGGGGACCGGCGTAGACGTAACGTTGGAAGATCTCCTGCGGGGATCGGGACACGGCGGCCTCTCCGGGGGGCGACATGGGTTGTCCGGGTTCAGGTGGATGAGTTGATCCCGTCCGCTTGGAGGACCAGAGAGCTCCATCGGACGTTGTCACGGCCATGAAGATCGGGACGCTCACCGCGGTGGACCGTGCGCAGCCCGAGCGCACGGCCCAACTCGACCGTCTCAGCAGCGGACACGTCGAACATGTGGCGGCCCGCGGGCACGGGGCCGTGACGGAGATTGACGAAGAATCGGCCGCCGGTAACCAGGAGCGCGGCGATCCTGCCCATCGCATGCCGCCGTTCTTCGGCATCCAGATGCATCCACACCGCGGTGACGAAGACCGCATCGAACGGGCCCGGGTGACGCCTCAGCGCCAGGTGCGGAAGAGCGTCGGCGACCCAGTCGATGCCACTGCCTGTGTGCAGCCGCTGTGCGTGCTCCCGCAGCTCCGCGGTCGGCTCGACAGCCACGACGGTGTGCCCTCGAGCCGCCAACGCGGCGGCGTCCCGCCCCGTACCTGCACCCACGTCCAGAATCCGGCCCGGCCCGGTGGGAACGAACTCCAGCACGTCGCGGTGGACTTCGTCAAAGGTGACTTCCTCGTACTGAACGGCCAGCGCATCCGCTGCCTCGGCATACCCGGCGGTTCCCCTTGGCGGGCCGTGACAGTCCACTACGGGAGTCGGAGGATCACTCATGTCCGAAGGATACTGACTCCGTCGACATTGGCCCGCGGACTTCCGGCAACTGCACCGGCAACCGCGACGCAGACGGCGACGCGGCGTCAGTAGTCGCGCCCGTTGAGGCCACGGTAGACGAAGCGGGTGAGGGCCTCGGCCACCTGCTCGTCCGTCAAGTCGTCGCATTGCTGCCGCCAGCCCTGCAGGAAGGTGTGGACGAGACCGAACGCCATGCGGACGGCGATCTCCGGTGGGGCGGGCAGGGTGCGTCCGGCGTCGGTCACGGCCGTGACGTGGTCCAGGATGTCCTCCGTCTCGGCGGCGGAGAACCGGTTCAGGGTGGCGGCGAAGTCGTCGTTGACCAGTGCGGCCTGCTGCATGGCGCGGATCGTGCCGATGTGTTCCCGGTAGTGGCGGATGTAGACCGCGACGTGCTGACGGACGGCCTCGGGGTCGGTGAAGTCCCCCAGGTGCCCCGGCTCGGCGGCCACCGTGTCGGACTCGGCCGCCATGTCGGCCATCAGCGCTTCGAGCAAGGCCTCCTTGCCGCTGAAGTGGTTGTAGAAGGAGCCCGCCGCGCGCCCGGCCTCGGCGGTGATGTCGCCGATCTTCGTGGCCAGGTAGCCGCGCTCTGCGAACACCCGCTTCGCCGCTGCCTTCAGCGCGGCCTCGGTCTCGGCCGCTCTCTCCTTGCGCTTCACGGAACCTCCCTTGACGGGAACCGTATCAACGGTGAAGATGAATCATGATTCAGTGAATCTGAATTCAATGAATCATGATTCATATCGTGGGGACGAGTGGGGGTAACATGCATGTGCTCATCGCGGGAGCCGGTCCGACCGGACTGACTCTGGGCATCGATCTGGCTCGGCGCGGGCTCGACGTGCGCGTCGTCGACAGGGCCGACCGGTACTTCGCCGGGTCGCGGGGGGACACTCTCCAGCCACGCACGCTCGAGGTGTTCGAAGACCTCGGCGTCCTGGACGCGGTCCTGCGGCAGGGGTCCCCGGTGCCCACGACACGCGTGCACCTCGACGGGACCCACGTCATGGACCGGCGGTCGGCCGAACCCGCCCCGCCGACCCCCGACGTGCCGTACCCCAACGCCTGGATCCTCGGACAGTCGCAGACCGAGGCGATCATGCGGGACAGGCTCGCCGGGCTCGGCGTGCGAGCGGAACTGGGCACGGCATTGGTCGACTTCACCCAGGACGCGGACGGGGTGACCACCCGCCTGTCGACCGGGGAGACCGTACGCGCCGACCATCTGGTGGGCGCCGACGGGGCGGGCAGCACCGTCCGCAAGGCGCTCGGCATTGCCTTCACGGGGACGACGGACGAGGCGATGCGGATGCTGATCGGGGACGTGGCCGCGGACGGGCTGGACCACGCGTGGGCCCACTGGTTCGCCCACGGCACCGACCCGATGCGCGGGGTCCATCTGAGCCCACTGCCGGACACGGACCGGCTCTTCCAGTTCCACGCACCGCTGCCCGAAGGCGTGACCGATGCCTCCCTGGACACACTCCAGGACATCCTGGACGGGTTCGTCACGGGGGTCCGGCTCAGCCGGTTGGCCTGGTCGAGCGTCTGGCGCCCCAACGTGCGGCTGGCCGACCGCTTCCGCGTGGGCCGGGTGTTCCTCGCCGGTGACGCCGCCCACGTGCATCCGCCGACCGGCGGCCAGGGCCTGAACACCGGCGTACAGGACGCCTACAACCTGGGGTGGAAACTGGCCGACGGCTCGTCCGCGTTCCTCGACAGCTACGAGACCGAGCGACGCGCGACGGCTGCGCGGGTCCTGCGCGTCTCCTCGGAGCTGCTGCAACGGCACAAGGACAAGGCCGAGGACGCGCACGAGCGCGACGACAGCACCCGCCAGCTGGATGTGACCTACCGGACGTCCGACGGCCGGATCGTCCCGGGCGACCGTGCGCCGGACGCCCCGGTCATCGACCCGGACGGCAAGGAGACACGGCTCTTCGAGCTGTATCGGGGCCCCCATCCGACCCGCCTGATGTTCGGCACGCCCGCCCCGGACGAACCCCACACCTACGCGGTGCTGCGCCCCGGCCGCACCGCACCCGGCGGCGCCTATGTCGTCGACGCCGCGGGCCACGCGCACGCCGCGTACGACGCCTCGGACGGCACCTCCGTCGTCATCCGTCCCGACGGGTACATCGGCGCTCGCAGCAACTGATACCGCCGGCCTCGCCGGACTGCCGCGACCCCCGTGTCGCCGAACGCGACTGCCGCGACCCCGGTGTCGCCGAACGCGACTGCCGCGACCCCGGTGTCGCCGAACGCGTGCGTGCGCCGTCCCGCCGGCTCGGAGGACCCGTCGGCCGACCGGCCGATGCACGGGAGAACCCGTGTGGGCGACGGGCACCGCACCGTCGCCCACACGATGGCGCGGCTAGCGCAGGTCGACGACCGTGCGCAGCTTGCCGCTGGTCGCGGTGCGCTCGAACCTCTCCCTCCCTACGGTCTCCACGACGAAGGCCAGCAGGCCCTCCGCCTCGGCCGAGGCCAGCTCCGTCACCTCGGCGACCAGGGCTTCCCGTGTGCCCTCGGGGTCACCGGCGTACTCCTCGTCCAGCCGGACCGTCAGCACCTCCCGGCCGGAGCCGGACGCGACCAGCAACTGCAGCTCACCGTGGTAGCCGAGGCGCTCCTGAGCGGCCCGCAGGATGCGCCGGTAGTTGACGAAATACGTGCCGACGCGCACGACGTCGCCGTAGCGCCCGAGCAGTTCCAGCCGCGGCACGTGGCTGCCGCACGCGCACGCGCCCTCGACCGTGCGACCCAGGTCGCCGATCTCGTAGCGCTCCAGCCGCTGCCCGGCACGAGCCCGGGAGGTGAACACCAGCCGCCCCGGCTCGCCCGGCTCCACCGGCCGGTCCTCGTGCGGATCGAGGATCTCCAGCGTGTGCAGGTCGGTCAGCACATGGTGGACCGCCCCCTCGGACGCCGTGCACTGGTAGCCGAGCGGCCCGAGATCGGTGCTGCCGTACGCGGCGGAGCGGATGACCTCGACGCCGAACTCCTCGGTCAGTACCCGCCGTTGCTCGGCGGTGAAGTGTTCTCCGCCGTAGAACACCTTCCTGATCCCGCCGTACGCTCGCAACCTGTCCGCCTCGGCGTGGAACAGCTGCCACAGGTACGACGGCATCCCGAAGAGGGTGTCCGCCCGGTGGGTGACCAGCGCTTCGGCGGTCATGGCGTGGTCGGGACCAGCGGCCATCGGGATCTGGGTGGCGTTCAGGCGTTCCAGGATGGAGAAGAAGCTGATGAAGCTTCCGTACATCCCGCCGCAGTAGAACAGGTTGGCAGCCCGGTCGCGGGCCGGGTCGAAGCCGGCGGCGAGCAGACCGTCGGCTGCGGCGCGCATCTGGTTGTCGTAGTCGTCGCAGGTGAACACCGACAGGGCGGGCGCGCCCGAGGAACCCCCGCTACGGAAGTACAGCTGTGCGTGGTGCGGGTCCAGCGAGGCGAGGGCGTGCTGCACGCCCTCCTTGCCGAGCAGCGGTGCCTCGGGCACCGGGGGCAGGACGGGCGCCGCCACCAGGTCGTCCAGGCAGCCGACGGTGGCGAACTCCGCGCCCGGCGCGCGCACACTCACCCGACGGCTGTAGCGCTGCAGCGCGTAGACCCCGTCGTGCGGTTCACCCTCGTAGCCCTCCAGCATGGAACCGACCGGGGTGATCCGGGTGACCCCCGCGGCGAAGAGGGCACGGGACAGCTCGGCCACGTCCGCCGGGCTGCCGCCGACGGCCCCGGTCTGCAGATAGCGGCGCATCGGCCGCAGCGTCGCCGTGACGGCGTGCCGGGGGAGCGGCTTCACCCAGACGCTGCGATGCAGCGGGGAGGCGTCCAACGCGGACCGGGTGTCCGCCATCACCCGCCACGAACCGTCCTCGGCCGAGAACACGCGGGTGAGGCCCAGGTGTTCTTCGAGCCGGGCCAGCTGCTGCACCGTGGTGATCTCCGCCTGCTCGGCCGGACCGGGCAGCGGCGCACGCCGGGCGTCGGACACCTTCGCCAGCCGCTCGGCGAACCGCCCCGCGAACGCGAAGACGTCCCCGGCGTCCGAGGTGTCGAGATAGACCACCTGGGGGCTGGAGCAGGCCTGTTGCTCGTAGCGGCAGACATCCTCGGCGAGCGCGTCGAGCAGGCCTTCGTCGCCCGCCGCTTCCCGGGTCAGGTAGGCGAAGGAGATCCGGTGCCCCCACTCGACGACCCGGCAGCCGGGCGGTGCGATCTCGCTCACCGCGCGCACGGCGTCCTCGCCGCCCCAGGCGGCGATCGCATCGGCCTGCCCGCACAGTGCCTGGATCCAGTCCTTGCGCGCCGACGGGAAGCGGAGGGCCACCACGCGCTCGCGGATCAGCCCGGTCGGGTCGGCGGCCCCGAGCGCGGCGAGCAGGTCCTGGGCCAGTGCGGTGTCGGAGCTGCTGGTCTTCAGGACGTTGAGGTTTCCCGCCAACAGGCCCTCGACAACGCTCAGCGGTGCAACGGCGGCGGCGTTGCCGGGCGCGATGTGCACCAGCAGGCCCACCGGCGCCCAGGACTCGTACACCGTCTCGCGGCCGTCCGGCCGGGTCAGCCGCTCCGGTCGCAGCCCGCCCAGTTCCCGGCGCAGCTTGCGTTCGAGCGCCTGCCGGGTGAGCGCGCCGGCCAGCTCGGCCAAGGTGGCCGCGGCTTCGTCGGCGGGCAGCTGCCCGGCCAGGCGGCCGTACAGGGAGGAGCCGGGATCGGCCAGGTCCCGGCTGACCGCGGCACAGGCGCCGAGCACCACGTCGGTGGGCAGCGGGCGCGCCAGGACCCGCCCCGTCAGCTCCGCCAGCCCGCCGAGTCGCCGGCCGAGTCCCGCAGCACCTCGCCGAGATCGGCGTACATCGCCGTCATGACGTCGTTGTGCGAGGCGGC
>NZ_JBFAET010000246.1:0-11834 GCF_040642095.1 Streptomyces sp. NPDC020362 | reverse complement strand
CCGCCCCTCTCGTCACGGCGCCGGAGCCGCCCTCCCCGTCCATGCCATCGCCGCGCCGTCCCGTCTCCGGACACCAGGGAACGGTGCGACCCCGGAGGCACGCATGAGCGCTCGCCGAAGTCTCGTATGGCTCGGGCTCACGCCGGAGCCCGAACAGGAACTGCCCGCCGCGGTGGCCGCCCTGCGGTCGCCGGCGGACGGCCGCCCGCCGGCGGCCCTCGTCGCCGCCGAGCGGCACCGTGTGCAGCGGCTCGTGCTGCGCGGCACGCAACGCGGCTGGCTGCGTTACCTCAGCGAGGTCACCGCGCTGGTCGTCGAGGCCGCGGCTGGACCCGCGAGCACCGATCCGAGGGCGGCGGTGGTCGCCGGCGAGGTTGTCCTCGACCACCACCGCATGCTGATCGGCCTGCCCGGTGCCGGCTACACGCGCACCACCTCACAGCGGCGGGATCTGGAGGGGGCGCTGGCGCGGCTGCGGTCCCGGTCCCGCAGCGGCACCGGCCGCGGAGCCGTCCCCGGACCGTCCGGCCCTTCCAGCCCGTCCGGCCCTTCCAGTCTTCCCGGCCCGTCCGGAGTGTCCGGTCCTTCCGGTGCCTCTCGTCGGTCCGGCCTTCCGCACCCTTCCCGTCCGCCCCGTCCTTCCGGCGCCTGCGGACCGACCGACCCCTGCGGACCCACGGGTCCTACCGATCCCTCGGGTCTAACTGATCCCACTGATCCCAGGGGTCGCACCACCCCCCTCGATCTCTTCGGCCACTCCGAGCCCAGGAGCCCCGCATGACCGGCGTCTTCTCCCTCCTCCCCGAAGGACGGCCCGGCCTCCTCGCCCCCCTGCTGCCCGGGGCCTGGCCGGCCGGTGGCAGCGAGGACCACGTCGGCTACCTCGCCGCAGGCGGTTACGCGCCGCTGCCTGAGCCCGGCCGGTTGCTCGACCGGATCGACGCCGTGGGGCTGCGCGGCCGGGGCGGCGCCGGTTTCCCCGCCGCCGTCAAACTCCGCGCCGTCCGGGACGCGCCGGGCCCGCCCGTCGTCGTGGCCAACGGCGAGGAGGGCGAACCGGGCTCGGTGAAGGACCGCTGGCTGCTGCGGCACCGACCCCATGCGGTCCTGGACGGCATCAGGCTCGTGGCGGCCATGACCGGCGCCCGGCGCGGCTACGTGTATCTCTCCGACGCCCCCGCAGAGCGCGCCGTGCGCCGGGCGCTCACCGAGCGCCCTCCCGAGCTGCGCGTCGACGTCGTACGGACGGAGCACGCGTATGTCGCGGGGGAGGAGACGGCGGTCGTACGGCGCATCGACGGCGGCCCGGCGCTGCCCACGGCAAAACCCCCGCGCCCCTTCGAGAGCGGTGTCGGCGGCGCGCCCACCCTCGTCGCCAACGTGGAGACGCTGGCCCGCATCGCGCTGATGCACACGTGCTCCGAGGCCGCGGAGGCCGTCGCCGACGCCCATCTGGTGACCGTCTCGGGCACCGGAACCCGTCCCGACGCGGATGCGGGCACCGGCGGCACGGTCGCACTGGCCGAGGTGCCCTCCGGTACGCACCTGAAGGTCATCGCCGACCTGTGCGGTCATGGCAGGGCCGACGCGGTGCTGCTGGGCGGTCTGTTCGGCGGGCTGCACGGCGCGGGCTGGACCGACCTCCCGCTCGACCACGACCGCCTGAGAGCGGCCGGCGGAGCGCTGGGCTGCGGAGCGCTGCACTTCCTGCACCCCGAGGACTGCCCGGTCGCCGTCGCCACCGAGGCCGCCGCCTACCTCGCGGCCCAGAGCGCCCGGCAGTGCGGCGTGTGCGTCTCCGGCACCGGGGCGCTGACCGGCACCCTCACCGCCGTCGCACGCGGAGAGGCGGACGACGACGCGACCGGCCGGCTGAGCCGCTGGTCACAGCAACTGCCCGGCCGCGGAGCCTGCGGGCTGCTCGATGCCGCCGCCCGCGTCGTCGCCAGCCTCCTCACCCACTTCCCCGACCGGATCGACGCCCACCGCGGCGCCGTGTGCCCCGCCTGCGCGGACCCCGCACCCGCCGACGGACGCCGGTTCACGGTGCCGGTGCCCTGACCCGCATCCCGGCCTCCTCCCTCACCCCCGCCTCCGCGCCCGCACCCGCCGCACCGAAAGGAACGCACCGTGAAACTCCTGCTGGACTCCACCCGCTGCCAGGGCTACGGCCTCTGCCAGGAACCCGCCCCCGAGCTGGTCGACCTCGACGAGTGGGGCTACGCGCAGGTGCGCGAGAACACCGTCCCCGAGGGAGGCGAGGAAGCCGCCGCGGCAGCCGTCGCCGCCTGCCCCAACTCCGCCCTGCGGCTGGTGAAGTGACATGGGACGCGACCTTTCGGTTCTCTTCGACCCCGTCTCCGTAGCCGTCGTCGGAGCCAGCGACGACCCGGCCAAGTACGGCCATGCCATCGCGGCGCAGGCCCTGCGCGCCAACGGCCGCCGCCCCGTGCACCTGGTCAACCGGCGTGGCGGCACGGTGCTCGGCCGTACCGTCGCGCCCAGTCTGAGCGCGATCGGCGAGCCCGTCGACCTGGCGGTGGTCTCGGTGCCCGCCGCCGGCTTCGAGGACGCCGTCGACGAGGCACTGCGCTGCGGGGCCCGGGCCATCGTGGCGATCACAGCCGGCTTCGCCGAGACCGGAGACGCGGGGCGCACGCGCCAGCGCGCCGTGGCCGAACGCGTACGCGCCGCCGGTGCCGTGCTGATCGGGCCCAACTGCCTGGGCCTGGCCGACAACACCACCGACCTCTTCCTGGCCTCCGACACCTTCACACCCGGCGGCGTCGCGCTCCTGAGCCAGAGCGGCAACCTCGCCCTCGAACTCCAGCTCCGCTTCCGCCCGCACGGGCTCGGCTTCTCCCGGTTCGTCTCGCTCGGCAACCAGGCCGACGTCACCCTCGTCGACCTGCTCACCGACTGCGCCCAGCACGAGGGGACGCGGGCCATCGCGGTCTACGCCGAGGACTTCGCCGACGGCCGCGCCTTCGCCGAAGCCGCCGCGGCCGCCGGGAAGCCCGTCGTGCTGCTCACCGCCGGACGCGGCGACGCCTCGGCCCGCAGCGCCCAGTCTCACACCGGCGCGCTGACCACCTCGGCCGACGTGGTGAGCGCGGCGTGCCGCGACGCCGGTGTGGAACTGGTCGCCACACCCCGTGAACTCACCGTCGTGCTGGCCGCGTTGAACGGCGCGCGACGGGCGGCCGGCCGCCGGGTCGCCGTCCTCACCGACGGCGGCGGCCACGGCGTCGTCGCAGCCGACGCCACCGAGGCGGCCGGCCTGCACGTGCCCGAACTCCAGGAGACGACACGCCGGAGTCTGAGGGAGCTCCTGTGGGAGCAGTCGGCCGTCGCCAACCCGGTGGACCTCGCCGGAATGGGTGAGCAGGACCCCGGCTCCTACGCCGAGACGGTCGCCACGCTGCTCGCCGCCGAGGAGACCGACGCCGTCCTGATGACCGGCTACTTCGGCGGCTACGCGGCCGCCGACGGCGGGCTCGGCGGAGGAGGCACGGCCCTCGCGGACGGGGAACAGGCGGCCGCACACCTCATCGCCGCCCGGCACCGGGCCACCGCGAAACCCCTCGTGGTGCAGTCGATGTATCCCGACTCACCCAGCTGCCGGACCCTCACCGAGGCCGGTATCCCGGTCTTCGCCGCCACCGAGGACGCGGCCCGCGCCCTGGCCGCGACGGCACCCCGCGCGCTGGCCACCGGCGTCACACCCCTTCCCCGGCCCGCGCCCGAGCTGCGCGAGGTCGGCTACCTGGAGACCCGCAGGGCCCTCGAAGAGGCCGGACTCGCCTTCCCGGCCGCCCGGGAGATCCACGACGAGGCCGGACTGCTCGCCGTGACCGAGGAGTTCACCGGCCCGTACGTGCTCAAAGCCCTTCATCTGCTGCACAAGTCCGACGCCGGAGGTGTGGCACTGGGCCTGGCCGGACCCGGCGAACTGCTCGCCGCCTTCCGCGAGATGCACGCCCGTCTCGGCGCCCCCTCCTACTCCGTGGAGGCCATGGCGGACCTGACCGACGGCATCGAGCTGATCGTCGGCGTCAACCGCGACCCGCGGTTCGGCCCGGTCGCCATGGTGGGTCTCGGCGGAGTGCTCGCCGAGGCACTGCACGACGTCGCCTTCACCCTGGCCCCCGTACCCGCCGACCGGGCCCTGAGCCTGCTGCGCGGACTGCGCACCGCCGCCCTGCTCGACGGCGTACGCGGCCGCCCGCCCGTCGACGTCGCCGCGGCGGCGGCAGCCGTCGAGACGATCACGGCCTTCGCCGCGGCCCACCCGGAGATCGCCGAGATCGAGGTCAACCCCCTGTTCGTCGGCCCGCACGGCGTCCTCGCCCTCGACTCCCGAGCCGTGCTCGCCTGACCCGGCCCCGCCCCGGGCCGTCCGCCCCCGCCCCGTCCAGCCGACCGAAGAGGCCCCCATGGACATGCGCTACACCCCCGAGCAAGCCGACCTCAAGCGCCGAGCCGCCGACTACGCACGCCTGCTGATGCGTTACGAGGACCAGTCCGAGCAGGCCGGCGGCCCCCTGCCCCAGCAGCTCGTCACCGAACTGACCCGGGCCGCCATGGACGCCGGCGTCTACGCCATCAACATGCCCGCCGAGTGGGGCGGAGCCGGCCTCAGCCTCCTCGACCAGGTCATCGTCGAGGAGGAGTTCGGCAAGGTCACCAACTGCCTGTGGGACATCCCCTGGCGGCCCGCCAACGTCCTGGCGTACGGCGACGAGCGGCAGCGCGAGAAGTACCTGCTGCCCGTCATCCGCGCCGAGAGGTTCGACGCCTTCGCCGTCACCGAACCGGGCGCCGGGTCCGACCCGTCCTCGGGCACCTCCACGGCCACGCGCACCGACGGCGGCTGGCTGCTCAACGGCGAGAAGTGGTTCGTCACCTGCGGCGACATCGCCGACTTCCTGCTGGTGCAGGCGGACGCGGGGCCCGACCGGCTGCCCACGCTGTTCTTCGTGGACCGGGCCGCGTCCGGCGTCGAGATGACACGGGTCCCGCACTTCATGCACTCCGCCGTCAACGGGCACCCCGAATTCACCTTCACCGACGTCTTCGTCGCCGACGAGGACGTGCTCGGCGGCGTCGGCAACGGCTACGAGCTGACCAAGGAATGGTTCACCGACGAACGCCTGATGATCGCGGCCCGCACCGTCGGCGCCGCCGAACGGGCCCTGGAGCTGGCCCGTGACTGGGCCGTGGAGCGGCAGCAGTTCGGGGCGCCGATCGCGTCGTACCAGCTGATCCAGGGGATGCTCGCGGACTGCGCCGTGGACATCGCCGTCAACCGGGCCTACACCCACCAGGTCGCCTGGGAGGCCGACCAGCCCCACACCGACCGCAAGACCCTGCACGCCAAGGCCTCCACCGCGAAGCTCGCCGCCAGCGAGGCCGCCGGCCGGGTCGCCGACCGCTGCCTGCAGATCTTCGGCGGCCGTGGCTACGACCGCACCTATCCCGTCGAGCGCATGTACCGCGAGCTGCGCGTCGACCGGATCTGGGAGGGCACCTCCGAGATCCAGCGGCTGATCATCGCCAACGAACTGATCAAGCGCGGCACCCGCGCCCTCGCGCTGCCCACGCACTGACACCGCCCCGCGCCCTGCCCACCCATCACCCCACAGCCCACCCCACAGCGAGGACTCCCATGGACTTCCGCCTCACCCCGCGCCAGGCGCAGCTCAAGGCCGACGCGCGCGCCCTCACCGACGTCATCGCCGCCTACGAGCTGCAGTGCGAGGAAGAAAACGGCCTGCCCGCCGACGCCCACGCCAAGATCCGCGACGCGGTCCTCGACGCCGGACTCCAGGCCGTCAACATGCCGGCCGAGTGGGGCGGTGCCGGACTCACCATCGCCGAACAGGCCACCGTGCAGGAGGAACTGGGCCGGCTCACCGGCGCCCTGTGGGACATGGTGTGGCGTCCCGCCAACGCCCTCAGGTTCTGCACCCCCGAGCAGCGCGAGCGCTTCCTCGTCCCGGTCATCAAGGGCGAGCGGCGCGACTGCTACGCCGTCACCGAGCCCGGCGCGGGCTCGGACCCGCAGAACCTGGCCACCACTGCGACGAAGAACGACCAGGGCTGGGTGCTCAACGGCGAGAAGTGGTTCGTGACGGTCGGCGACCACGCCGACTTCATGATCGTGCTCGCCGCGGCGGGCCCGGACCGCGCCCCCACGCTGTTCCTCGTCGACAAGGACACCCCCGGCATCGAGATGACGCGCGTGCCGCGCTTCATGCACACCTTCGTCTACGAGCACCCCGAGTTCACCTTCACCGACGTCCAGGTCGGCGACGACGCCGTGCTCGGCGGCATCGGCGAGGGTTACGACATCACCCGCTCCTGGTTCACCGAGGAGCGCCTGATGATCGCGGCCCGCACGACGGGCGCCGCCGAACGGGCCCTGGAGCTGGCCCGTGACTGGGCCGTGGAGCGGGAGCAGTTCGGGGCGCCGATCGCGTCGTACCAGCTGATCCAGGGGATGCTCGCGGACTGCGCCGTGGACATCGCCGTCAACCGGGCCTACACCCACCAGGTCGCCTGGGAGATCGACCAGGCCTCGGCCGAGGACCGCAAGACCCTGCACGCCAAGGCGGCCATCGCCAAGCTCTCGGCGAGCGAGGCCTCGGGCCGGGTGATCGACCGCTGTCTGCAGATCCACGGCGGCCGCGGCTACGACCGCTCGTACGCCGTGGAGCGGCTCTACCGCGAGCTGCGCGTGGACCGGATCTGGGAGGGCACCTCCGAGATCCAGCGGCTGATCATCGCCAACGAGCTGATCAGGCGCGGCTCGGGCGTCCTGGACCTGCCGGTCGCCTGACACGTTTCCCGGGCCGGGGCCGCCATCCGCCCCGGCCCGCGACGGCCGGCCCCTTCCGGCCAAGCGGCGGACGCGGCCGGCCCGGATCACCACACAGCGGAGAGGACGACGGATGACCGACATCGAACGGGTGGGAGTGGTCGGCTGCGGCCTGATGGGCGCCGGCATCGCCGAGGTCTGCGCACGCGCCGGCATGCCCGTCACGGTCGTGGAACGCGATGCGGACGCGGCCCGTGCGGGACTGCACCGCATCGCCCGCTCCCTCGACCGGGCCACCGCACACGGCAAGCTCGGCGCCGAACAGCGGGAAGCCGCCGCGGCCCGGATCACGGTGGCCGACCGGATCGAGGCGCTGCGCGACCACGACCTGGTGGTCGAGGCCGTGGCGGAGGACGAGGCTTTGAAACTCGACGTCTTCACCCGCCTCGACGCCGTCATCACCGGCGAGCACACCATCCTCGCGACCAACACCTCCTCCATCCCGGTCATCCGGCTCGCCGCCGCGACCAGCCGCCCCGACCGCGTCATCGGCGTGCACTTCTTCAACCCCGTACCGGTTCTCAGCCTCGTCGAACTCGTCCCGTCGCTGCTCACCTCGCCCGCCACCGCGGCACGGGCCGAGGACTTCGTGACCGGCACCCTCGGCAAGGAAGTCGTCCGGACCCGGGACAAAGCGGGGTTCGTCGTCAACGCGCTGCTCGTCCCGTATCTGCTGGCCGCCATCCGCATGGTGGAGTCGGGCAGCGCGACCGTCGAGGACGTCGACCGCGGCATGGTGCTCGGCTGTGCGCACCCGCTCGGTCCGCTGGCCCTGACGGACCTGATCGGCCTGGACACCACGAGGGCCATCGCCGAGTCGCTGTACACCGAGTTTCGTGAGCCCCAGTACGCGCCGCCTCCGCTGCTGTCCCGGATGGTGGAGGCCGGTCTGCTGGGGCGGAAGTCCGGGCGGGGCTTCCACACCTACGACCTCCAGCCGCAGCGAGCGGCAGCGGCACCGGCGAGGCCAAGGTGAGGGAAGATGGTCATGGCGTACGACCACCGGACGAGGGGAGCGGCAGGGTGTCCACCAAGGTGCGCACGGCAGACACACGCGAGCGCATCCTGACCGCTGCGTGCGAGGTCATCGCCGAGATCGGCTTCGAGAAGATCCGTATGCGCATGGTCGCCGAGCGGGCCGGCGTGTCGACGGCGTTGCTGCACTACCACTTCGACACGCGCGAGAAGCTGTTCACCGAGGCGATGACCCATTCGTTCGCCAACACCGCCGTCGGCCTCGAACACGACGCGGAGACGGCGTCGGCGGCGGTCATCCTGGCCCGCATCCTGCGCAGCCTGCTGCCCACCGATCCCGAACTCCAGCAGGACTGGCGGCTGTGGCAGGAGCTGTGGGCGCGGGCGCTGCGCGACGAGACGACCCGCACCTTCGCCGTGGACCTGTACGCGCAGCTGCACGCCTGGGTGGCCGGCGCGGTGCGGCGGGGCATCGAGTCCGGCGAGTTCACACCGACCGACGTGGACGACCTGAGCACACTCGTGCTGTCACTGAGCGACGGCTACGGCATCCGCCTCATGCTGCGCGATCACACGGTCACCCTGGACTCGGCCCTCACCTCCATCTGGCGCCAGGTGTCGGCCGCGCTCGGCCTGCCGGCCGTGCTGCCGACCGACTGAAGGGTCCCCATCCCGTACGGTCAGATCTACGTGGAGAGCGATCCGGACCACTGCGGCCTGGATCTTGCAGAGGCCTTCGCCGGGCGGAGCGGCGGGCTGTGCGGGGCGTCGGTTCCCGGCGCGCTGTGGCTGACGACCGGGCTGCACACGGGCCACGTCGGCTTCACCGTCGAGGTGCACGAGCAGGCCCCGCCCCTGGAGGCGGACTGGGAGGACGTCGTCGAGGTGTCCTTCCGCCCTGCTGCGGCCGGCGGCATGCTCGTGGAGTGGGGAGGCGAGGGCGCCTGGGACCTGGACCCGGACGAGTCCGACCACCGGGTGCGCTACAGCGCCCGGGGCATGGACGAGGCGGGGCAGCAGGGCACCCTGCTCGAGGGGGAACCCCGACTGGACCGCTAGCTGCTGCAGTTCTGGCCCGCCCCGCCCGCCCCGGACCATGTCCTCAAGCAGACCTCCGCGGTCGCCGCCCACCGGCACGACTACGCCCGCCGGCTGCCGCCTCCCCCACGCCCGCCGAACGCGCCGAAGCCGAACGCCTCGCCCGGCTCGCACGGGAACAGGCCGAAGAGCAACGCCGCCTCGCCCACGAGCGATGGGAGTGGGGCGGCCGGCTGCCGAGCCAGGCCCTGCGCTCCGTCGACGGCAACGTACGCGGCCTGCTCGACTTCGAGCCGGACCTCGTCCACGCCATCGACGCCGCCGGCCCCGGGGTCCAGCGTGAGGTGGCTGGGCCGGCAGCCCGCCACGCGTGCGAAACGGCCGGCCTCGCCGACCTCGACCGGATGGCCGAGGGACTCACCGCCCTGGCCGAAGGACGCCTGCTGCCCCGCTGTTCGAGGAACCGGACCGCGTGCGGCAGGCCCCGTACACGGATCCGCGCGTCCCCCACAGAACTGTCGGCCACGCCGTCCCGTCCGAGCGGCCTCCCTTCCAGCCGCCCGCACGAGACGACGCGGACGCGGTCATGCACGAGATCGTGCTCCCGATCGTCGTCACGACGCATCCGCCGGGCGAGACGATTTCCGAAGCGCGGCACATGCTGGTGGCCACGATCGAGCCGTACCGGCGACTGCGCGTGTCGCAGCCGCACTTGGCCGCCCCCGCCCTGCTCGGTGCCACAGAAGCCGACCCGCTCCAGGCGGCTCTCGACGTCGTGTACGCAGCCGTGTCCACCTACGGCGAGGACTGCCGGACGCTGCTCCAGGAGGTCTGGTCCGGGTGCCGGGGACGTTCCTGGGCGCCGGAAGCCCGGTCACGCCGCGGTCGAGGGGCGGATGTTCTGGTTGAGCCGGAACAGGTTCGTGGGGTCGTAGGTGTCCTTGACCCTCACCAGCCGCTCGTGAACCGCGCCCGGGTACGCGGCGCGCACCTTGTCCTCGGCGGCGTCGCCGGTGAAGTTGACGTACATGGCTCCGTGGCCGTGGCGTGCGATCTCCTCGCGGGTGGCGCGGGCCCAGGCGACATGTGCGTCGAAGTCCGTCGCGTCGGGGGACCGCGCGATCACGTTGCACAGCACGCTCGCGTCCCGCTGGCTGAAGGCCGTGGCCTCGGCGGGCACGCGGGCGAAGGCGCCGCCCAGCTGGTGCAGATGCAGTTCGCTGGAGGGCGTGGGCGTCGTCAGGTGGCGCCGCAGCACGGCCTCGAGCGCGGCGTCGGACGGCTCGATGAACGCCGACGTGAAGTAGTTGTGGGCGCCGGCCGTCCACAGCGGGTCGATCAGTGACTGCATGCCCGTGTACGTCATGGGGCCCATGAGGTCGGCGACGGGAGTCCCCAGTGTGCGCAGCGGACCGACGGCCGTCTCGCCCGCCGCCGGGTCGCCCGCGTACATGCCGAGCACCACGACGACGCGGGTGCCGTGGACCTCCTCGGGCAGGAAGGGCAGGGGAGGGGCCGTCGTCAGGTTCACCACCGTCGTCAGGTCGTCGGGCATACCGCCGGTCAGCTCGCGC
The DNA here is from genome assembly GCF_040642095.1 of Streptomyces sp. NPDC020362. Lineage (NCBI taxonomy): Bacteria > Bacillati > Actinomycetota > Actinomycetes > Kitasatosporales > Streptomycetaceae > Streptomyces > Streptomyces sp. NPDC020362. Next base: position 1,367 of record NZ_JBFAET010000246.1, on the reverse strand, counting down.
CAGCCCGTGATCACCTGCTCGGCCTGTTCCCGGGGATAGACGATCAGGCCGGCCAGGACCTGCGGCCCGACCGGGTGCAGCTGGTACTCCAGAGAGGTCACGACGCCGAAGTTGCCGCCGCCGCCCCGCAGGGCCCAGAACAGCTCGGAGTGCTGGTGCGCGTCGGCGCGCACCACGCGGCCGTCCGCGGTGACGACCTGGGCCCCTGTCAGGTTGTCCGAGGTCAGACCGTGGCGGCGCAGCAGCCAGCCCACTCCGCCGCCGAGCGTGAAGCCGGAGATACCGGTCGTGGAGATCAGGCCGCCGGTCACCGCGAGGCCGAAGGCCTGGGTCTCGTGGTCGAGGTCGCCCCAGGTCATCCCGGCCTGCGCGACCACCCGGCGCCGCTCGGGATCGACGACGGCGCCCTTCATCTGCGACAGGTCGATGACGATGCCGTCGTCGCAGGTCGAGAACCCGGCGATGCTGTGCGCGCCGCCGCGCACGGCGACCAGAAGGTCCTGGCTGCGGGCGAACTCGACGGCGCGGATCACGTCCGCTGTCCCGGCGCACCGCACGACCAGCGCGGGGTGCTTGTCGTGGGCCCCGTTCCAGACCGCGCGGGCCTGGTCGTAGTCGGCATCGTCGGGGCGGACGACGGTGCCGCGCAGGCCCGCCTCCAGTTCGGCGATGGTGGCGTCCCCCAGGATGCCCTTTGCCGTGTCGATCGACATGGTCGGCTCCTCGGTGTGAGTGCTTGCGCTGATGTTCACGACCGTAGGCAGCGCCTCTTAGCACTCACTCAGCAGCGGCTTTGACCGGTGGGTGCCGGTGGCGTGGTGTGCCCCAGGACGGCCGGACCGCGGGTGTCGCCGAGGCGGGCGAACAGCTCACCGGCCCGGGCGGCTGCCGCTTCGGCGGCGTCGAGGTCGCCCTCCTGCCGGAGCAGCCGCGCCAGGATGAGGTCGACCCATCCGGCGGCGGAGATCGAGCCGGCGACGTCCTCCAGACTCTGGGCGCGGCTCAGCAGGGCACGGGCGCGCGCCCGGTCACCCGCGGTGCGGGCGACGAGCCCGAGGTGAAGCAGGCTGTTGGTGGTTCCGGGGATGTCGTCGGTCTCCTCGAAGCCCGCGAGAACCCGGGCGAGGGTCGCCCGCGCGCCTGCGGTGTCCCCGTCGGCCAAGTGGAGCAGGCCGAGGCAGCCCAGGGTGATGCCTTCCTCCCGGCGGTCGCCGACCCGGCGCCGGATCGCCAGCGCCGCATCGAGGTACTTCCGTGCCGCCTCGTGGTCGCCCCGGCTCCGGTGGATGTTGCCCAGAGCAGTGAGGGCGAGGAACTCGCCGTACGGGTCGGCGAGCGCGCGGAAACAGTCGGCGCTGCGTCCGGCC
>NZ_JBFAET010000245.1:0-11854 GCF_040642095.1 Streptomyces sp. NPDC020362 | reverse complement strand
GTTACATTCCGAACCCGGAAGCTAAGCCTCACAGCGCCGATGGTACTGCAGGGGGGACCCTGTGGGAGAGTAGGACGCCGCCGAACAAATTTTGAGAAAACCCCCGCATCGGAAGATGCGGGGGTTTTCTGCGTTCCGGGAGCTGTTTCCCCCGAGGGGGCAGCCGAATGCGGCGGCATCAATTCCAGATCAGAGTCGGCCGGCTGCCTTCAGAGCCAGGTAGGCATCCGCCAGCGCAGGGGCAAGATCGTCCGGCGTCGCGTCCACGACCGTCACCCCATGACGACGGAGCTGCTCTGCAGTGCGCTGCCGTTCGCTGTGCGCCTGTGCTGCGGCAGCGGCCTCGTACACCGCTTCTGTGTTCCCGCGGGCCTTCGACATGTGTGCGATGTGCGGGTCGGCAACCGAAGCGACGAGAACCGTGTGGCGCTGGCTGAGCTGTGGGAGCACGGGCAGAAGACCCTGCTCGACCGGCGCCGCGTCGAGTGTCGTGAGCAATACGATCAGGGAGCGTCGAGGTGCCGCGCGGAGTGCCGTCGCCGTAAGGCCACGCGCGTCGGTCTCGACGAGTTCCGGCTCCAGCGTTGCCATCACGTTGACCAGGGACGGCAGGACCTCTCCGGCTGCACGGCCCTGGACCCGGGCGCGGACCCGGCGGTCGTAGGCCAGAAGATCCACGCGGTCGCCGGCGCGTGAGGCGAGTGCTGCAAGGAGCAGGGCCGCGTCCAGGGAGGCGTCCAGACGGGGGATGTCGCCGACGCGGCCGGCCGAAGTGCGGCCGGTGTCGAGGACGAGAAGGATGTGGCGGTCGCGCTCGGGACGCCAGGTGCGGACGGCGACCGTGGACTGGCGGGCGGTGGCGCGCCAGTCGATCGAGCGGGTGTCGTCGCCGGGGACGTACTCGCGCAGGCTGTCGAATTCGGTGCCCTCGCCGCGGGTCAGCACACTGGTGCGGCCGTCGAGTTCACGCAATCGGGCGAGTTTCGACGGCAGGTGCTTGCGACTGGTGAACGGGGGCAGAACCCGTACTGTCCAGGGCACTTTATGGGCGCCCTGGCGCGAGAAGAGGCCGAGGGGTCCGTAGGAGCGGATCGTCACGCGGTCGGCCTGGCGGTCGCCGCGGCGGGTGGGGCGCAGCCGGGTCGTCACGCGTCGGCGTTCGCCGGCCGGGATGGTGACGCGATGCCGGGAGCTCTCGATCTCGGTGCCGGGCTGCCAGCTGCTGGGCGGCCATGCGTCCCGCAGGCGTGCTCGGAGCATGCGGCGGGACGGATTCGTGATCGTGAGCGTGACGTCGGCGGTCTCGCCGAGCCGTGTGGAGGTATCGCCGGAGCGGGTCAGCACAAGGCGCCGTACGGGCGCCGCGAGCGCGAAGTCGCAGGCACAGGCCAGGGCCAGTGGGCCGTTGACCGCGAGGATGCCGGTCCAGCCGGGTTCCAGGATGCCGACGGGGATCGAACCGAGGGCCGCGAGAAGGGCGGCGCGTCCGGTGAGTGCCATCAGCGGGGGACCGGGACGTGGGCGAGGATGGCGTTGATGACGGAGTCGGCGGTCACGCCCTCCATCTCGGCCTCGGGGCGCAACTGGACCCGATGGCGCAGCGTGGGCAGGGCGAGAGCCTTCACGTCGTCGGGGGTGACGTAGTCGCGGCCGGTCAGCCAGGCCCAGGCGCGTGCGGTGGCGAGCAGGGCGGTGGCGCCGCGCGGGGAGACGCCGAGGGTGAGGGAGGGCGACTCGCGGGTGGCGCGGCAGATGTCCACGACGTAGGCCGTGATCTCGGGGGAGACGGTCGTCTTGGCGACGGCGGCGCGGGCCGCTTCGAGGTCGGCGGGGCCGGCGACCGGGCGGAGGCCGGCGGCCTGCAGGTCGCGTGGGTTGAAACCCGAGGCATGGCGGGTGAGGACGTCGATCTCGTCCTGGCGGGAGGGCAGAGGGACCGTCAGCTTGAGGAGGAAACGGTCCAGTTGGGCCTCGGGGAGGGGGTAGGTGCCCTCGTACTCGACGGGGTTCTGGGTCGCGGCGACCAGGAACGGCTCCGGGAGCGGGCGCGGGGTGCCGTCGACCGTGACCTGTCGTTCCTCCATGGCCTCCAGGAGGGAGGACTGGGTCTTCGGCGGAGTGCGGTTGATCTCGTCCGCGAGGAGGAGGTTGGTGAAGACCGGGCCGGGCTGGAACGAGAACTCTGCGGTGCGCGTGTCGTAGACGAGGGAGCCGGTGACGTCGCTCGGCATCAGGTCGGGGGTGAACTGGACACGCTTGGTGTCGAGTTCGAGCGCGGACGCGAGTGCGCGCACGAGCAGCGTCTTGGCGACGCCGGGGACTCCTTCGAGGAGAACGTGTCCGCGGCACAGGAGGGCGACGACGAGGCCGGTCACGGCGGGGTCCTGGCCGACCACGGCTTTGGCGATCTCGGCGCGCAGGGCCTCCAGAGAGGCCCGGGCGGCGCCCGAATCCCCGGTGTTCCCGGCGTTGTCAGTGGTCGGGTCCATCATGGACGGCGTACCTCACTTTCGAGGGCGTCGAGTTGATCGGTGAGTGCGATGAGGGCCGCGTCGTTGCCGGGCGGCGGTCCGAACAGAAGCGAGTGCAGGGTCTGTCCGTCTCCGTGCAAGTGGGCGGAGAGAGCAGGGAGCAGGGCCTCGGGCGTGTGCGCCTGGGCCACGGGGACGCCGACGAGGGGGGCAAGGCGCGTGCGGGTGGTTGAGCGAAGAGCGGCGGCCGCGCGGTCGCGGGCGTTGGCTTTGCGGTAGAGGCGGGCGCGGCCTTCGACGGTTTCGGAGGCGCGGATCGCGACGGGCAGCCGTTCGGGCACGAGCGGGCCGAACCGGCGTGCCCGCCAGAAGGCGGCGAGGGCCGCGGCGATGAACAGCTGCAGGGTGACCCAGAGCCAGCTCGACGGGAGCAGGTCGAAGATGCTCTTCCGGTCGCTGCCGTCGGTGGCCAGGTTCTCGGACAGTGAGGGGAGGTACCAGACCAGATGGGGGCGGGAGCCGAGCAGTTGGAGGGCGAGCGAGGCGTTGCCCTGCTTGTCGAGTCGCTTGTTGTAGAGGATGCCGGGCGAGCCGAGGACGACGGTGTCGCCGCTCCCGGAGGCTGCCGGGACGCGGAGCAGTGTGGCGAGGCGCTCGCTGGGGTAGCAGGAGACGGCGTCGAGGTGGGTGGTGGTGTAGCGGATGCCGCCGGTGTCGGCGCTGCCCGCGCGCCGCGCTTCGGGCAGGGCGCAGTCGGGGGCGAGGGTCGAGCCGGTGCTGGTGGCGGGGTCCGCGGTGACCCCGGGGGCGAGGCGCTCGACGGACCAGCTGCCGGCGGAGACGAGGACGGTGCGCCCTCCCGAGGTCGCCGTCGCGGAGTGCAGTCGGCTCTGTTGACTATGGGTCAGCAGGTCGGGGACGGCGACGAGGAGAGTGGTGTCCGGCCCTGCGGCGGCTCGTGCCGCGCCGAGCGAGGTCACCACGCGCGTGGACACGCCTCTGTCGGCGAGGAGTTCGGCGACGGCGCGGCTGCCGTAGGGGTCGGCGGAGCGAGGGTCGAGTTCGCCGTGCCGGGTCTGGGAGCGGAGGGCGGCCATCGCGACGGCGGCGACGAGGATCAGTACGACGGCGAGGCCGATGCCTCGTGTACGGGTCCACACCTGGCGGGCGGTGGGCGACGTCGAGGTGGTCGGCAACGTGGCCGCGGTGGTCATCCGGCGGCCCCCTGGCGGGTGTTGTGGGCCGTGCTGGTGGTGCTGTTCGCGAGGACCGGGCGACTGCGTTCCAGGTCGCGGTCGAGTTCGGCGATGCGGTGGTACGACTGCTCGCTCGCCCTGCGCCCGCCGTATGTGACGTCGTCGAACTCCCGGGCGGCGGAGCGCAGTCGGTCCGTGTGCGACGGGAGCGTGCGGCCGGCCTCGGCGGCTGCTTCGTCGGCGGTGCGGCCGGGGCGGACGTCGAGCAGGGCCCGTTCCTCCAGGGAGCGGACGATGGCCCGCATGCGCTCCTGGACAGCCTGGTTCCAGTGGCCCTGGACGGCATGTGCCTCGCTGGCCGCGCGGTGTTCGGCGGCGCTGCGGGGACCGTCGTCGAACAGGGCCGGGGCGGAGGTGGGTTGGCGGCGCGGGGTGCCCAGCCGCCACCACAGGGCGGCCAGGACCGCGACGACGAAGAGGATCACGACGAGCAGGCCGACCGTGCCGCCGGGTGTTGCGGAGGCGGCCGTGCTGAGCAGTCTGCCGACCCAGTCCCAGAAGGCGTTCAGAGCGCGCTCGAGCAGGCTGGGGTCGTTCTCGTGGTACATCCGTTTGGACAACTCGCGGTGCGCCGCCTCCCGTGCGGGGTCGCGCGCAATGGTCACCGGCGGCTCGTCGCCCGAGCCGCCGAGCGCCAGGACGGATGTGCCGTCCGCGCCCAGCAGGCGTCGTACGGCCGATCCGGCGGTACCCGGCAGGGCCGGTGCCGCCATGAGAACTCCCCCCGTCAGGCTCACCGCATCAGCTCCCCGGAACGGGGCCGGGAGCGCCGACGCCCTGGCTCTGGACACCGGCGGCGCGGGCCAGTTCGAGGTCGAGGGCCTCGCGCCGGATGCGCTGGTCGATGTACAGGAGCACGGTGACGCCCGCGTTGATCGGGAACGTGATCATGGAGCCGATCACGCCGCCGATTCCGCTGATGATCAGGAAGGTCCAGCTGATGTGCCGGCCTTCGGTGGCGAAGAAGCCCGTCATGCCGTCGCCGCTGACCGCCATCGCGATCAGGGTGAAGGGGAGGACGATGAACGACGAGACGATGTTGGCGATGACGCCCGCGAGCAGCTGGATGCCGAGGATGCGCCACCAGGAGCCGCGCACCAGCTTCGTGGAGCGGCTCATCGACTTCACGATGTTCTGCCGCTCCAGCATCAGCGCGGGAGAGGCGAGCGAGAAGCGGACCACCAGCCACACCACGACGACCATGGCGCCGAGGATGCCCAGCGCGAGCAGCCCGGCGGTGGCACCGTCGTTGCCGCCGGCGATCGCCACGAGTATCCCGGGCAGCGCTCCGCAGAGCAGCACGCCGAACGAGATGAGGCCCAGCAGGAAGAGCAGGCCGAACAGCTTCGGGACCTGCGGGCGGGCGTCCCGCCAGGCTTCGCCGGCGCTGACCGGCTTGCCGAGGACCGCGCGGCTGGTGACTGTCGTCAGCAGGGCCGTCGCGATGATCGTGCCGACCGCGGAGATCAGCACGACGACACCGGCGCCGGCCATGGCCGTGCCCATGGCGCGGAACACGTCACCGGGGGTGGTGCTCGGATCGTCGATCGAAACCTGGGTGCCGAAGTCGTTCATGACGAAGCCCTGCACGAGGATCGCGCCCAGCTCGCTGAGGACCGCGACCGTCAGCGAGATGCCGAGGACCGTGCGCCAGTAGGTGCGCATGGTGGAGACGGCACCGTCGAGGATCTCACCGACACCCAGCGGGCGCAGGGGGATGACGCCGGGCTTGGCCGCGGGCGGGGGGCCGCCCCAGCCGCCGCCCCAGGCTCCGTAACCGCCGGGAGGGCCGCCGTGGGGGCCGCCTCCGTACCCGCCGGGGCCACCGGGGGGACGGCCGCCCCAGCCCGGGCCGGGCGGCGGGGGCGGTGGGGTCTGGCCGGCGCTCGGGGATGCCGTGGGCGCGGACCACTGACCGGGTGGCGGCTGTTCCTCGGACCACTTCGCGACTGGGTCCTGCGGGTCCGCGCCAGGCTGTGCAGCGGGCTCGGAGGGGCCGGCGGGGCCAGGACGGTCGGCGGGCTCGGCGGGGCCGGACGCGCCGGGTTCCCGCCCGTCGGACGACGGGGCGGATCCGGGCGAGGCCCAGCCCGGAGTGTCTGTCATCGAAGCTCCTTCACGGTGCCCGTCCGCGGTCGCGGCGGCAGGTTGGCAGACATCGTGCCATGGGGTGGTCATCGAGTGACCGGCCCCGGTAGGGGCCGCACTCCTTCAATTGTCTGCCGGATCCGGGGCAGACTGACCGCATGGCTGATCAGTACGCGCAACCCCGCGAGGACAAGCGGCCGACCGAGATACCTACGATCCGATGGGAAGAACCGCCCGAAGGTCCTGTACTGGTCCTTCTCGACCAGACGAGGCTGCCGACCGAAGAGGTCGAGCTGGTCTGTACGGATGCGCCGGCGCTGGTGGAGGCGATCCGCTCGCTCGCCGTGCGCGGGGCGCCCGTGCTCGGGATCGCGGGGGCGTACGGCGTCGCGCTCGCCGCCGTGCGGGGCTTCGACGTCGATGAGGCGGCGCGGGCCCTCGAAGGTGCCCGGCCCACCGCGGTGAACCTGTCCGTGGGTGTGCGCAAGGCCCGCTCCGCGCATCGCGCGGCACTCGCCAGGACCGGCGACCCCGTTGCGGCGGCGTCGGCTGCACTGGCCGCGGCGCGCGCGCTGCACCAGGAGGATGCCGAGGCCAGCGCCCGGATGGCCGCCCACGGGCTGGCGCTGCTGGACGAGCTGCTGCCGGGTGGCGGGCATCGGATCCTGACCCACTGCAACAGCGGAGCGCTGGTGTCGGGCGGGGAGGGGACGGCGCTCGCGGTGGCCCTCGCCGCGCACCGGGCGGGGCAGCTGCGCCGGCTGTGGGTAGACGAAACGCGTCCGTTGCTGCAAGGTGCTCGCCTGACGGCATACGAGGCGGCCCGCCACGGTATGGCGTACACCTTGCTCACCGACAACGCGGCAGGCTCGCTGTTCGCGGCGGGTGAGGTGGACGCGGTACTGATCGGCGCGGACCGGATCGCGGCCGACGGTTCGGTGGCGAACAAGGTGGGGAGCTATCCGCTCGCGGTGCTCGCGCGGTACCACCATGTGCCGTTCATCGTGGTGGCGCCGCTGACGACGGTGGATCCTGAGACGCCCGACGGGGCGTCCATCGAGGTCGAGCAGCGCCCCGGCTTTGAGGTGACAGAGATCACAGCACCCCAGGTGCCGGTGACGGGAGCGGGAGGCGGGATTCCGGTGGCACCCCTGGGGACCCAGGCGTACAACCCGGCGTTCGACGTGACGCCGCCCGAGCTGGTGACGGCGATCGTCACCGAGGAGGGGGCTGTTTCCCCCGTGACGACCGAGGCTCTTGCGGAGCTGTGTGCCAGGTCACGCCAGGTAACGATTAGCTAATGGGATGATGTCGTTTATGAAGGGACGAGTCCTTGTCGTCGACGACGACACCGCACTGGCCGAGATGCTCGGCATTGTGCTGCGTGGTGAAGGTTTTGAGCCGTCTTTCGTAGCCGACGGCGACAAGGCGCTGGCCGCGTTCCGTGAGACCAAGCCCGACCTGGTGCTGCTCGACCTGATGCTGCCCGGCCGGGACGGTATCGAGGTCTGCCGCCTGATCAGGGCGGAGTCCGGGGTGCCGATCGTGATGCTCACGGCCAAGAGCGACACCGTCGACGTCGTCGTGGGCCTGGAGTCGGGCGCCGACGACTACATCGTGAAGCCGTTCAAGCCCAAGGAGCTGGTGGCCCGGATCCGGGCGCGGCTCAGGAGGTCGGAGGAGCCGGCGCCGGAGCAGCTGACGATCGGCGACCTGGTGATCGACGTGGCCGGGCACTCGGTGAAGCGCGACGGGCAGTCGATCGCGCTGACCCCGCTCGAGTTCGACCTGCTGGTCGCGCTGGCTCGCAAGCCGTGGCAGGTGTTCACGCGTGAGGTGCTCCTCGAGCAGGTGTGGGGCTATCGCCACGCTGCCGACACGCGGCTCGTGAACGTGCATGTCCAGCGGCTGCGCTCCAAGGTCGAGAAGGACCCGGAGCGGCCGGAAATCGTGGTGACCGTCCGTGGTGTCGGTTACAAGGCCGGACCGAGCTGACATGTCCGGGGACAGTGCCGCTTCGGCTCCCGGCCGGTCCGGGGACCGTCCGGGGCGGCCTGTCGGCCGGACGGCGGCGGGTTCGCGCTGGGGACGCCTCTTCGAGGGCGGGCTGCTGCAGGGTGGGGTCCAGGGCAGCCCGGTCCTCCGGCTGTTCATGCGCTGGGTGCGCCGGCCGCTGCTGCCGGTCATGCGGCTGTGGCGGCGCAACATCCAGCTCCGGGTCGTCGCGACGACCCTGCTGATGTCGCTGGGCGTCGTCCTGCTGCTCGGTTTCGTCGTGATCGGGCAGGTGCGCAACGGCCTGCTGGACGCGAAGGTGAAGGCGTCCCAGAGCCAGGCGACCGGCGGGTTCGCCGTGGCCAAGCAGAAGGCCGACGAGGCTGCCAGCGGCACGGGCACCGGTGACGGCGCCGCCACCACCGACGGACGGCAGTCGCAGAACGTCATCCAGTGGATGAGCGACCTCGTGGAATCGCTCTCCAGCGGTGGTGCGGGCGCCTTCGACGTGGTGACGCTGCCCGTGGGCGACGACAGCGGCGGCGGGCGCAGCCCGCGCGGCTCCGGAAACGTCAACCCGTCCGACAGTGTGCCCGGCGACCTGCGCGACCGGATCAACAGCAGTACGACGGCCGCCCAGAGCTACACCCGGATCGCCTACTACAACGGCAAGGAGTCGCAGCCTGCGCTGGTCATCGGCAAGCAGGTCAACGACCCCAACGGCCGCCCCTACGAGCTGTACTACCTCTTCCCGCTCACGCAGGAGGAGAAGTCCCTGAGCCTGGTCAAGGGCACGCTCGCGACCGCCGGGCTCTTCGTCGTCGTCCTGCTCGGCGCCATTGCCTGGCTGGTGGTGCGGCAGGTCGTCACGCCGGTGCGGATGGCGGCCGGGATCGCCGAGCGGCTGTCCGCCGGACGGCTCCAGGAGCGCATGAAGGTCACCGGCGAGGACGACATCGCGCGCCTGGGCGAGGCCTTCAACAAGATGGCGCAGAACCTCCAGCTGAAGATCCAGCAGCTGGAGGACCTGTCTCGCATGCAGCGGCGGTTCGTCTCCGACGTCTCGCACGAGCTGCGCACGCCGCTGACGACCGTACGGATGGCCGCCGACGTCATCCACGAGGCTCGTGAGGACTTCGACCCGGTCACCGCCCGGTCGGCGGAGCTGCTCGCCGACCAGCTGGACCGGTTCGAGTCGCTGCTCGCGGACCTGCTGGAGATCAGCCGCTTCGACGCCGGTGCCGCGGCGCTGGAGGCCGAGCCGATAGACCTCAGGGACGTCGTGCGGCGGGTGGTCAGCGGGGCCGAGCCGCTCGCCGAGCGCAAGGGCACGCACATACGCGTGATCGGCGACCAGCAGCCCGTCGTCGCCGAAGCCGATGCCCGGCGCCTGGAACGCGTACTGCGCAACCTCGTCGTCAATGCCGTCGAGCACGGCGAGGGCAGGGACGTCGTCGTCAAGCTCGCCGCCGCGGGCGGAGCGGTCGCCGTCGCGGTGCGCGACTACGGCGTCGGACTCAAGCCCGGCGAGGCGACCCGTGTCTTCAGCCGCTTCTGGCGGGCCGACCCGGCACGCGCGCGTACCACCGGCGGTACGGGCCTCGGGCTCTCGATCGCCCTGGAGGACGCCCGGCTGCACGGCGGCTGGCTGCAGGCCTGGGGCGAGCCGGGCGGCGGCTCGCAGTTCCGGCTGACGCTGCCGCGGACCGCGGACGAGCCGTTGCGCGGCTCGCCGATACCGCTGGAGCCCAAGGACTCGCGGCGCAACCGCGGACTCGACGAGGCCGGCCTGCCCGGCGGGGGCGAGGAGAAGCGGGCGACCGTTCCGGTGCAGCCGGGCGGTCAGGTGCCGCAGCTGCCGCCGCGCAGCCCGATGGCCTCGCGTCTGGCCGCCGTCACGCCCGCCGCCGACCCGACCGCTCTGCCGGGCCACGGCAACGGCGCGCGCGTGGTGTCCCGGACCACCGGCGGCGCACGACGTACCGACGACGGGCCTGCTGCCGGTCAGGCACACGACACGCAACCGGGCCGTCCGGATCCGGCGGGTGCGGAGGACTCGACCGAGCCAGGGGAGGCATTTCGTGGGCGCTGACCGCGAGGGGAGCGTCCGGCACCGGTCCGGGCGCGCGGTGGCCTACGCCGTCTGCGGGGTCGTTCTGCTGGCCGGGTGCGCCTCGATGCCCGACAGCGGGGATCTGCGGGACGTCGAGTCCACGCCGCGGCAGGACACCGGGGTGCGCGTGTTCGCCATGCCGCCCGCCGACGATGCCCAGCCCAGCGAGATCATGCAGGGCTTCCTGGAGGCGCTGACCAGCGACGATCCGCAGTACGACACGGCCCGCAAGTACCTGACCGCCGACGCGGCCCGCACCTGGCGGCCGGAGGCGTCGGCCACCGTCCTCGCCAACGGGCCGAGTGTCGTGCCCGGCCAGCAGCCCGGCGGCCGGGAGCCGATCGACAGCCTCACCTACGTCCTGACGGGCAGCCGGGTCGCCACTGTCGACGCCCAGCAGGCGTACGCGCCCCAGAACGGGGCCTACAGCAAGAAGGTGCACCTCACCAAGGAGGCCAAGAGCGGGCAGTGGCGCATCGACTCGCTGCCGCAAGGTGTCGTCATGGGCAAGTCGGACTTCCAGCGCAACTACACGCCCGTCAACAAGTACTACTTCGCCTCCGGCACGAGGGTCGACGCGACCGGACAGCCGGTGGCGGTCGCCGACCCGGTGTTCGTGCGCGGCAAGGTGGACCCGATGACGCAGGTGGTGCGGTCCCTGCTGGCCGGGCCCACCAGCTGGCTCGGGCCGGTGGTCAGGTCCAGCTTCCCGACCGGTACGGCCCTGCAGAAGGGCGTGTCCGGGCTGACGCCGGACGACCAGAACGGCCTGACGGTGCCGCTGAGCGGCAACGTCTCCCACATCGGGCCGGCCAAGTGCACGGAGATGGCGACCCAGTTGCTGTTCACGCTGCGGAACCTGACGCCCACCCTGGAGTCGGTGGAGCTGCAGGGGCCCGACCGGCACCGGCTGTGCAATCTGACCGCGGAGCGTGCCGAGTCCGCTGCCTGGCACGCCTCGGCCCAGAGCCCCGAGTTCCTCTACTTCCTCGACGGCAAGCACCGGCTGGTGCGGCTGCCGACCGGGAGTTCGGGGACCAGCGCCGTTCCGGTGCCGGGTCCCCTGGGCGAGGAAGGCGGCAAGGAGCTGCAGTCGGTGGCCGTCTCGCGGGACGAGCACACCGTGGCCGGGGTCGATGCCGACGGCAGGTCGATGTACGTGGCCTCGATGGCGTCCAGCGGTTCGCTCGGGGACGCGGTGGTCACCAGCCGGGGGACGACCCCGGCCGACCGGCTGACCACGCCGAGTTGGGACGTCCACGGCGACCTGTGGGTGGCCGACCGCGATCCTCGTGCGCAGAAGGTGTACGTCCTGGAGCAGGGCGCCGGCAAGCCGGTGCAGGTCGGCATCCCCGACCTGCCCGGACACATCCGGGACATGCGGGTGGCCGCCGACGGGGTGCGGGTCGCTCTGGTCGTGGAGAAGGACGGCAAGCAGTCCCTGCTGATCGGCCGGATCGAGCGCGAGGACAAGCCGGGCGAGCGCCCCGCCGTCGTCGAACTGCGGTCGGCCGCCCCCGATCTGGAGCAGATCAGCGCCATGTCCTGGGCCGGGGACAGCCGGCTGGTCGTGGCCGGCCTCGAGCAGGAGGGCGTGCACCAGATGCGGTACGTCCAGGTCGACGGCTCCGCGCTGGACGGCCCGGCGCCCGCCGCCCTCTCCGGCGTGAATGCGATCGCCGCGTCCGAGGACGAGAGGGTGCCGCTGGTCGCCTACTCGAAGGACGACGGGATCGTACGGCTGCCGTCCGGGGCGCAGTGGCAGAAGGTCGACAAGGACGGGACGGCGCCGGTCTATCCGGGCTGAGGACAAGGCCGGGGCGGGCCTGTACGGGCCCGAGCGGCCTGTTCGGGTGGGGGAGACCCGCCCGGGCGGGTCTCCCGGGCCCAGCCGGGGCTCCTCGGCTGTCACTCCTGTGAGTGGGGAGCCG
>NZ_JBFAET010000244.1:0-11893 GCF_040642095.1 Streptomyces sp. NPDC020362 | reverse complement strand
CGCGCCCCCCCGCCGGCCCCCCGCGCCCGACGGGCACACCGGATGGCAAGGAGAACATTCGCCGTGGTCGACCTCGTCGAGATCTACCTGCATTGGTACGCGGGCCGGTCCAAGAGCCGGGTGTCCGCCTCGCTGGGGGTGGGCCGCAAGACGATCAGGAATATCTGGCGCCGGCGGAGGCGGCCGGGATCACTCCGGGAGGGCCGTCGCTGAGCGAGGTGGACTGGGCGAAGCTACTCAAGAGCTGGTTCCCGGAGTTGGCCAGCCGAAGGCTGAACCAGGTGCGGTGGGCAGAGATCGAGCCGCACCGGGACTACGTCAAGAGCCCGCTGGGGACCACGACGGTCACCACGATCCACCAACAGCTTGGGGACGATGGCAAGTTGAAGGTGGCGCTGTCCACGTTCCGCCGCTGGGTGCACGAGAACCTGCTGAGGAGGCGGCCCGCTCGAAGGTCACGGTGCTGCGGGAGAACGTCGAGCCGGGCTCGGAGACCCCGATCGACTACGGCTTCCTGGGGCAGTGGATCAACCCGGCGACCGGGAAACGGCACCGGATCTCGGCGTTCGTGATGGTGCTGCCCGCCTCGCGGCACATGTTTGTCTCCGCCCGGTGGCACACATGGACCAGCACGCCTCGACCGAAACGCACGCGGAGGCGTTCCGCTTCTTCGGCGGTGTCCCGCGGCGTCTGGTGCCGGACAACCTGATGACCGGGGTGGACAAGCCGGACCTCTACGACCCGCGGATCGACAATTCGTACGCCGAACTCGCCTCCTACTACGGCACGTTGGTGGACCCGGCCCGTGCCGCGAAGCCGAAGGACAAGCCCAGGGTCGAGCAGCCCATGCCCTATGTCCGAGACTCGTACTGGAGCGGGCGGACCTTCACCTCGCTGGAGCACATGCAGGCCGAGGCCCTGCTCTGGGCGAGGAACGTCGCCGGTCAGCGGCAGTGCCGGCCGCTGGACGGTGCCAAGCCGCTGTCTGTGTTCGAAGCGGTGGAGGCCGAGGCCCCTACTTCCTCTGCCGTCCGAGCCTTTCGTGCCGGCCAGGTGGTCGAAGGCAACGGTCGGCCCGGACATCCACATCAAGGTCGGCCGCACCCTCTACTCGGTGCTCTGGAAACTGATCGGACGCCGTGTCGGCGTCCGCTCCACCGCCGCCACGGTGCAGATCTTCCACGAGGGCGAGCTGGTCAAGACTCACGCCGCCCTGGAACAGGGCAAACGCACAGACAAGAACGACCACCCGCCCGAGAGGATCGCTTTCCAGATGAGGACGCCGATCTGGTGCCGCGGCCAGGCATCCCAGGTCGGGGACGCCTGCCGTCAGGTCATCGACCAGCTCCTGGAGGTCAACGCCCTCTACCGGCTTCGCGCCGCCCAGGGGGTGCTCGGGCTGAGGAAGAAGTACGGGGACATCCGGCTGGAGGCCGCCTGCCGCAAGACAGCACCGCTGCCGAGCAGCCGCGGCGGTGGACTCTCCTGGACCTCGCTGCCGGGGAGGCCGACGCCGAGCGTCTGGCCGAGCAACTGGCTGCCTGCCTGGCCCCGGCCGGGGGCTGGTATGTCAACTACAGCACCGCCACGGAGGCGTTCGTGGTCTTCGCCGACAAGATCTTCCGCTATCCACGCAAGCAGGTCGAAGGCCGTCGGCAGGCGCAGGACTACGCGCGCTCCATCGGAATCCCCGAGCCACAACTGGACTGGCAGGACTGACCTGTCGGGCCCCGCATCATAAGCGGGGCCAGACTGCTGCTGCGGTCACCACCTGGGGAATTACATGAACACAGGGGGTGGGGAATCGGCTGACCGTCGACACCCCGCAAGAGCGCCCCGACTTCGAGGAACGCATGAACCATGTGGCGCCGCCGTGGGACACCTACTACCGCGGCATCACGGTGCGGGCGACACCGGCGGTGGTGTGGCGGTGACTGTGCCAGATGCGCGTCGCGCCCTACGGCTACGACTGGATCGACAACCTGGGGCGGCGCAGCCAGCGCCAGTGGACGCCGGGCGCCGACAAGCTGGCCGCCCGCCCGGCCCTGCGGCGGCTGCGGGAGGTGTTCGACACCATCACGCTGGTATGGGCCGACGGCGCCTACGCCGACGCGCTGGTCGGGTGGGCGCGCCGGAGGTTGAGGTTGACCATCGAGATCGTCAGAAAACCCGGGGGCGCAGCAGGTTTCGTTGTCATACCGCGGCGTTGGGTGGTGGAACTTATTCTGGCGTGGATCTGCCGCCGCTGCGTCCGCGATTACGAGCGCCTGCCCGAACATCACGAGGCCATGGTAAAACTCGCCATGATCATGCTCATGTCCCGCCGACTGGCCCGCACCTCGCCACCGAAATGAGCAGTTTCTTCACAGGGCAGTGAGCTTCACAACCTTGTGGTGCAGTCAGCGTCTATGACCAAGCAGATGATTGCTTCCCAACTTGAAATCAGAAAGGAAATCCGGCAAAACCCGCCACGGCAACACCTGGCTCAACGGTGCCCGGGGCGCCGCCACGCTGGCCGCGTGGCAGGCCAAGGACACCTACCTCGCCGCGCGCTGCCGACGGCTCAGACCCCGGATGGCAACCAGGAAAACCATTGTGGCCATACAACATTCCGTCGTGGTCGCGGCCTGGCACATGCTGACCCTCCGCATCGGATACCAGGACATCGGCAGCGACTACTTCACCCACCTGGACCCGAACGCGCCTTGCGACGCATCGTGCGGCAAGCCAACAGGCTCGGCTTCACCGTCCGTTTCGACCCGCTCGGCGCCGGCTGACCTCGGCACCCCGCCTGCCTGACCCGCCGGGGCGGCCCAGTCACGCCCACATCCACCCGCACGCCAATCATCAAGAAGTATATTCTCGGACTGGCCGTGCAGGTGGACAGAACTTCGCCAATTGGTCGACACCTCACATAACGAGGAGCCCCGACTCTATGGCCCGAACAACCGCAAGAGTCCGATTTGGGCAGTTGAGCTTGGCCAAAATGATGCCGACCGTGCGTTTAACTCCATGTTCGGAGATACTCAGCGATCGAGCGACTTGTCGGTTACTTAGCCCCTCGGCAATCAGGCGCAGTACCTGTTGTTCCCGTGCCGTCAGTGCAATCATCGACGCGCGCTTCGAGGTGGTGTCATCACTGGCTTGGTCGGGTGCCGTCACGGATCGTCGCACCAGGGTCGCCGACACATGAGATCGTCCAGCCTCCACGTCGACGATCGCTTCGCGCAGGGTCTCGGGGCGGAGATCTGCCCAGTCCAGGAAACCGTTTGCGTGATCGACCCAGGATTGCTCAACAACGTCTGCCGAATCTACCAGGATCAGTACACGTATGTTGTGGATGCGCAGCTTTTCAGCGATCTCGTCAGGTATAGACCCTAAAGCATTGCTGGATGAAATGATCAGCTGGCCGTTGCGGAATGTCGAGAGATCTTCGATATCCGTGATGAATTGCACTGTCAACTGGATGTCGAGTGAACGAAGCATTCCCTCGATGCTGTATCGACGAATGTCGTCTTGGATTATCAGCACGATCTGGAGGTTGGTATCGAGGGTGCCGGTAGGCACAGTGATCCCAGTTTGCAACGGGGATCGTCCAACCCGCGGGGAAGCTCGTTTGTCACGTATATCAGGTACCAAGTGGTCTCTCTGATGGGTGTAGCGTTCGTGATTTCCGCTGCTCGAAATCGGTTGCCGCGTTAACCTGTCGTTCACGCTACCCATTTCAGTGATCCCCCGTTACCCATTTCAGTGATCCCCCGTTTTCTCACGTTGAAATCTCGAAGGCTCTACCGCTGTAGATGAGCATGGCACGAGTTGGCGGGAACTGTCCACCCCGAACTATCGTATCTGGGCTGGTGGGTGTGGTTGATGGGCCCGTGTCGGCGGGCGGGCTGCCGGGTTCCGCGGGCCCGGTGGCGGTCCTTTCAGCCTCGATCCATCGCGTGCATTCTGATCAGGGGTGCCGGGCGGGTTCGGGGTGGTCTTTCGGGTGCGGGCAGCACGGTGTGCCGGGTGGCCGTCCGGTGTGGGTTCTCCGGCAATCAGACATCCGATGCGGGTCACTCGCAACGGGATTTCTCGGCGGGCTGGCAGAACGACGTGTCCGCTCATCGGCGCGACCGAGCGTCTCTGGGCGGCACCTGGGGTAATGCCCGGTTTGGCCTTTCGGTTGGGCTCAGCAGGCTGGTTGCGGCCCGCCGGAGGGGCTGCGGTAATGCTCCGCGCCAGGCGGGCGTGGAGGTGCCGGTCAGCATCTTCGACATCCGGTCGCTATCGCCCAGTACACCCGGGACTCGGCCGAGGCGGGCCGGTGCTCGTAGTCGCGCACCAGCCTGCGGTGGAGGATCAAGATCCCGTTCGTCTGCTCCACAATCCACCGCCTGTGCTGGGGCACGAACCCCGTCTCGGCCGGGTTGCGCTCGACGACTTCGACGTCGATGCCCATCTGCTTCCCGTGGTCCACGACCGTCTTCTTGAACCCCTGGTCCCCCCAGGGCCTTCTGCACGGTGCCGGCTCCCGCCGCGACCTTGTCGAGCAGGGCGGTGCCGAAGGCGTTGTCGTGGACGGAGGCGGCCAGCACCACCACCGCGATCACCAGGCCCAACACGTCGACACGGCCAGTCCCCGCTTACGGCCCGGCACCTTGTTGTTCGCGTCCCGCCCGGTCGTCCCGGCGGGCCCCCGGCGGCGGCATGCAGGCTCTGGGTGTCGAGTGCGACCAGGCTGGGGTCGACTAAACGGCCCTTCTTCTCCCGGACCTGCCAGCGCAGCAGGTCGTGGATGGTCTGGCCGGTGCCGTCGTCGCGCCACTTGTAGAAGTAGTACTTCACCGCGCCGGCGGGCGGCAGGTCGTGGGGGAGGTACTCCCACTGGCAGCCGGTGCGGGACTGGTACAGCAGGGCGTTGACGATCTCCCGCATGTCGTAGTTGCCGCGAGCGGACGCTGCGCACCGTGACTCGAGAGAGTCACAGACAAGGAGCCGAGCCGGAGTGATCCGGTTCGGCTCAGGCTCCTTGCTCGTTCTCCGACCCGGCCTCCTGGCCGTTCTCGTGCGCATCGTTGCATGAATCGTCGTTTGTCACCTGATCGGATGAACGCTCTCGAAGTGTGGTCATGTGACTGCACGTGCAGGTGGCAGATTTCCTTCCGCACGTCGGTGGTCCGTCACCGCCGTCCGCCTCGTGCCGCCGACGGCGGAGCAGGAGCCAGTCGCGAGATGCCCAAGCGCCACACGGGTGCTGTTGGGGCCGATCCCTCTGCGGGCGTTGGCAGTTGGACCGTACGGAGCGGAACCGGCCGGACGCCTCGAGGCGTCGGCCTGCATCCCGCTGGCGCGGGGCTCCGGCCCTCGGGCGCGTGCCACGCCCCCGAGCGGCGGGAGCGTGCTTTCGTCCCGGCGCCGCCGGGTGAAGGAAGACATCCATGGCCCAGAAGCGGCCTGATGGCATCTACCCGTACGTCAGCAACGAGGCCTGGGCCGAGCGCCTGGCGGACGCGGTCGAGAACACCTGCGAGCAGGAGGGAGTCGTCCCGCCCCCGCGAGTGGCGATCGTCGAGGGACTCGCCACCGCCCTCGGTGACACCGAGATCAAGAAGATCGTGGCCACCCAGCGCCAGCGGAAGGTCCTCACGCCCTCCGCGTGGCGGCTCGTGCAGACGGGCGCCGACAAGGTCCTCCTGCTAATCTGCGACGTGCACGGCGCCGCCGCGGTCCCCTGGGACCTCAACGACCGCACGGTCAGCTCCTGGACACCTCCCAGCCAGGAGGCCGACGAGCGTGTCGAGTTGCTCATCGCCGCCGAGGCGGCCCTGGAGGACGCCGAGAAGGCGCGGAAGATCGCCGAGAAGGAGCGGGAGACCCACCGTCGCGCACCCGGTGACGAGACCTACGCCGCCCAGGCTCTGGCCGCCGCCGAGGAGAAGTACGCCGAGGCGAGCCGGCGGGTGCGGGAGACCGAGCGTGAACGCGACGCCCTGCTGGCCGCGCTCGGCAACCGCCGACCGCGCCCCGTGGTGCGAGCGGCGGAGGAGAACGGGCGCCCCATGGCGGCGCTCACCCTCGGCGAGCAACCGTACGACGTCGCCGTGCACCTGCAGCGGTACGCCGTCGACAACCTGCGGCGCGCGGGCAAGACCCGCGGCTACGACCTCGCCGAGTCCCTGGTCGCCGCGGGCCAGCTCTCGCGCGGCATGAGCGTCCTGCAGCGGTGGCAGATCAAGAACGCCGACGGGCAGGTCTCCCGGCTGTGGCGCATGGTCGCGGTGACCGCCAACAACCGTGCCCTGGCCCGCCTCGACATCTTCGGCCTGCGCCCGGAGCACCTGGTGACCGGCATGCCCCAGTCCCTCCACCCGATGCCGAGGGAGAAGAACGATCCCACTCTGCTGCTGCTGAACCAGCGGGAGGTCCTGAACCGCGTCTCCGTGCGCCTCAACGAGGCCAACGCCGCCCAGGAGACGGAGTCCGAGGATCCGTCCCGGCGGGCAGGCAAGATCGCCACGGTTCCGATGGAGATCGTCATCGGCTGCAACAAGCCTGCGGCGCTGGAGCATGTGCTGCGGTCCCTGAACGTCAACGACCACCTGCGCGGCATCCAGCCGTACGACGAAGACGCCCGGCTGATCGCCCTGTTCGCCACGCTCGTCGACTCCTACGCCAGGGAGGGCCTGCTCGCCGCGGCGCTCGCCGAGACCTTCCCGACCGCACGAGGCGCGGACCTGCTCGACCTGGGCGGCGTGCGCGACGCCCTCACGGCGAACGGACCGCTCGACCCCTTGGCGCCGCTCCTGCCGACCGGCGAGGACGTCACTGCGGTCACGCTGCGAGACATCGCGATCCGGGCCGTCACCGCGCTCGTGTTCCCGGAGATTCCCCCGGCCCCTCCACAGACCAGCAGGCGCACGGTCCGTGACACCGGACGGTACTGGCCGCTCGTGAAGGGCACGCTGCAGGAGCCGCCCTGGAGCCAGACCCGCGCCAAGACGGCTGATGCCCGCACCAGGCTGTGGTCCGCGGCCGTCGCCCAGCTGTACCTGCACCGGGCCAACATCCTCTCGGCGCTGGGTCTGTTCGGCGTCCCGGAGACCAAGGAGGGGTCGAGGCAGGACCCGAGGTCGCTCAGGGAGCTGTTCCTCGGGGCCGAGGCCGGCGACGGCACCGCGTGGGCCGCCCTGGTCCGGCGGATGGCACCGACCCTCATCCACGCCCCCGAGCCTCTGGTCACGCCCGGTCAGGGAAGCGAGGCCGGAGAGGGCCGCAAGGGCGTGCGCCGAAGTCCCATGAACGCCCTCGCGGCCCTGACGCTGGCCTACAGCGAGAAGGCGCCGAACGTCAGCAGGTCGCTCCTCCTCGCCTTCGCGAAGGCCGTGCTGGAGCACCCGGACGCGGTCCGGGCGCCCGAGGCACCCGACGGCGAACGCCCGGTCTGCTACGGCGAGCGGGACTGGGACGACGCGGGACGCACCGCGATCGTGCCGGGGATGGTGCTCGCCCCGGACACCGAGGGCCGGCCCACCCCGTTCGTGGCCGACAAGGCGTGGTTCGACGAGGTCTTCACGGTGGAGCTGGGCCGGGTCGCGCCGCCCAAGTCCGCTGCGGGCGCCACGAACGGAGGGCAGCAGACCACCGGGACCACCGCGTCCCACGACGACACCACGGCCCATGGCGCGGTGCCGCCTGACCCCCGCGACCAGCTGGCCGTACTGCGCCAGGAGCTTCCCGCCCGCGTCGAGCTGGTCGAAGGCAGTTACCAGCGAGCGGTCGACGCCGCCGGCACCCTGTTGACGGACTTCGAGGAGGCACGCCGTCTGCGTACCCAGCTGGGTGAGGACACGCTGGCCGCCGACCAGCGGATCGAGTGGATGGAGAAGCTGGCGAAGGTACGCGACGCCGCGCAGACCAGTGTGGACACGCTGAGCCAGGTGGAGGCCCTGATCCTGCAGATTTAGCAGACCCGGCAGATCCAGCAGACG
The DNA here is from genome assembly GCF_040642095.1 of Streptomyces sp. NPDC020362. Classification (NCBI taxonomy): domain Bacteria; kingdom Bacillati; phylum Actinomycetota; class Actinomycetes; order Kitasatosporales; family Streptomycetaceae; genus Streptomyces; species Streptomyces sp. NPDC020362. The sequence goes on along the minus strand of NZ_JBFAET010000244.1, from coordinate 3,917 downwards.
GGCAGATCCGGAGGACGCGTCCCGACGGCCGTCCCGGTCCCGCAGCACACGGGGCCGGGACGGCATCGGCGGCGCCGCTCACCGGCCGTGCGGCTCCCGTACGACCGCCACGTCCCAGGGAGCAAGCGTGACCGAGCCCGCCGTCTCCTTGCCGGTGAGGAGTTCCGTGGCGCCCGGTGCGACGGGCAGCTCCGCACCCCGGCCGGAGTGGTCGATGAGGAAGACGTAGTCCGCCTCAGGGCCGCGCCTGCGGACCACTTCGACACCGGCCGGGGCGGTGCGCACCGGCTCCACGCCCGCCTCGGTGCGGATGCGGTCCAGGAGGGCGGTCAGCGTGGCCGGGTCGGGGAGCGTGGCCAGGTACCAGGCGGTGCCGGTGCCGTACGTGTGCCGGGTGACCGCCGGGACACCGGCGAGCGCAGCGAGATGGGGGTGTCCCCGGCCGAAGGCCGGGGGAGGGCCGTCGGCGTAGGAGGCGACCGCCTCCGCGCCCGACGGCCGCAGCCGTTCCGACCACAGCGTGCCCGTCGCACCGTCCGGCACCGCACCGCTCAGGGCGATCTGCTGTCCGGGCAGCAGCGGGAACGGTTCGTCCGAGCGCACACCCAGGACGTCCCGGAACGCCCCGGGGTAACCGCCCAGCCGCACATGGCAGTTCTCGTCCACCATCCCGCTGTGGAAGCCGACGGCGAGGGTGCCGCCGCGCTCGGCGTGGGCCGTGAGGTTCGCCGCGCCCGTGTCGTCGACCAAATACAGGGAGGGGGCGAGCACCAGCCGGTACGCCGACAGGTCGGCGTCGGGCCGTACGAAGTCCACGGCCACGCCCGACCGCCACAGCGGCTCGTACCAGGAGCGGACCAGGTCGAGTTGGCGCAGTTCGCCGCTCGGCTGGGAGGGCAGTTCCAGGGCCCAGCGGGCGTTCCAGTCCCAGACGATCGCCACCTCGGCGGGGACCGTGCTGCCGCGCACCTCGGCCAGGGCCTTCAGGTCGGCGCCGAGCCGGACGACGTCCTGCCAGATCCGGCTGTCGGTGCCCGCGTGCGGGAGCATCGCAGAGTGCCACTGCTCGGCGCCCGCCTTCGCCGCCCGCCACTGGAAGTAGGCGATGCCGTCCGCTCCCCGTGCCACATGGGCGAGCGCGTTGCGGCGCAGCTCGCCGGGGTTCTTCGCCCGGTTGACGGGCTGCCAGTTCACCGCGCCCGTGGAGTGCTCCATCAGCAGCCACGGGCCGCCCGCGAGCGAGCGCATCAGATCGCCGCTCAGCGCGATGTCGATCTCCGACTCGGGGTCGGTGGACATCAGATAGTGGTCGTTGGCGACGATGTCCAGTTCCGGTGCCCAGCGCCAGTAGTCGAGGGCGTCGAAGGTGGCCATCACCATGAAGTTGGTGGTGGCCGGGACCGAGGGGGCCGCCGCCCGCAGCACGTCCCGCTCGGCCGTGTACAGCGACAGCAGCTCGTCCGAGCAGAAGCGGCGCCAGTCCAGCCGGTGCGTCGGGTTGGGCACGGCGCCGGTGGCGCGCGGCGGCAGGATCTCCTCCCAGTCGTAGTACCACTGGGACCAGAAGGCCGTGCCCCAGGCGTCGTTGAGGGCCGCCAGGTCCTCGCCGTAGCGGGCCCGCAGCCAGCGGCGGAAGGCAGCCGCGCTGGTGTCGCAGTAGCAGGCCGCGTTGTGGCAGCCGTACTCGTTGTGCACGTGCCACATGGCCACGGCCGGATGCCCGGCGTACCGCTCGGCCAGCGCGCCCGCGATGCGCAGGGCGGCCTCGCGGTAGGCCGGGCTGGACGGGCAGAACGTCTGGCGGCTGCCGTAGGAGAGCGTGCGGCCGTCCCGGTCGGAGGGCAGCGCCTCCGGGTGGGCGCGGAAGAACCAGGCCGGGGGCGCCGCCGTGGGGGTGGCCAGGTCGGCGGCGATGCCGTTCTCGTGCAGCAGGTCCAGGATCCGGTCCATGCGCGAGAAGTCGTACACGCCCTCGGACGGTTCCAGCAGCGCCCACGAGAAGATGCCGACGCTGACCATGGTCACCCCGGCCTCGCGCATCAGGCGCATGTCCTCGGCCCACACCTCCTCGGGCCACTGCTCGGGGTTGTAGTCGCCGCCGTAGGCGAGGCCGGGGACGGACAGGGTGCGCTTCACTGAGTTCTCTTCGTTCCCTTTCAAGTGCGTGCGCCTCAGCCCTTGTTGGAGCCCAGGGTCAGGCCGCTGACGAACTGGCGCTGGAGCGCGAAGTACACGATCAGTGTCGGGATCGCGGTGAGCAGGGCGCCCGCGGCCACCAGGTTGGGGTCGGTGAAGTACTGGCCGGAGAGGTTGTTCAGGGCCGAGGTGATCGGCATGTTCTCGCCGGTCGAGATGAGGACGAGGGCCCAGAAGAAGTCGTTGTAGATCCAGATGGACAGCAGGGTGGCCAGGGCCGCCATGGCGGGCTTGCACAGCGGCAGCGTGATCTGCCAGTACAGCCGCCACACCGAGGCGCCGTCGACCAGTGCGGCCTCCGTCAGCTCGTGCGGCAGCGAGCGCATGTAGTTGCTCAGCACGAACGCGCAGAAGCCGGACTGGAACGCCACATGGATCAGCACGAGCCCGAGCGCGGAGTCGTACAGCTTGCCGCTCGCCGTGATGCCCGGCAGGTTCGTGAGCAGGTACAGCCGGTACAGCGGGGTGATGATGACCTGCTGCGGCAGCAGGTTGCCCGCCGTGAAGACCAGCAGCAGCGCGAGGTTGAGCCGGAAGTCGAAGCGGCTGACGTAGAACGCGACCATCGACGACAGGAAGAGCGTCAGCAGCACGGCCGGCACGGCGATGACCAGCGTGTTGCCGAAGTAGTGCAGCATGTCCGACTGCGTGAACGCGTTCTTGAAGTTGTCGAGGTTCAGGGTGTCGGGCCAGGACACATAGCCCTTGGCGCTGGTCTCGCTGTAGGGGCGCAGGGCCGAGAAGACCGCCCAGAGCAGCGGGGCGAGCCAGGCCAGGGCGGTGCCCGCGAGGAAGACGTGCAGCAGGACCCGGGCCGGCCGGATCGGGGCGCGTCCCCGTCGCGGAGCGGTCACGGTGGAGGCGCTCACGATCGCCGCTCCTTCCGGAAGGTGGCCACCAGGTACGGGATGATCACCGCGAGGGAGATCACGAGGAGGACGACGGCGATGGCCGATCCGTAACCGATGCGGCTGGACTCGCCGATGATGTTGTTGGTCACCAGGATCGACAGCAACTCGGTGCCCTGGGCACCCTTGTTGAAGACGAAGACCAGGTCGAAGGCGCGCAGCGCCTCGATGATGGTGACGACGAGGACGACCGTGTTGGTCGGGCGCAGGGTCGGGAAGATGACGTTCTTGAACGTCTGCCACTCGTTCGCCCCGTCCAGTGCCGAGGCCTCCCTGAGCGACGGGTCGACGCTCTTCAGGCCGGCGAGGTACAGGATCATCATGTAGCCGGTGTGCCGCCAGGACGCGGCGATCAGGACGGCCCACAGGTTGAGCTTGGGGTCGCCGATCCAGTCGATGTAGTGACCGGGCTTGTTGGCGCCGATGATGCTGTTGATCAGTCCCGTGTCGGGGTTGTAGACCAGCTGCCAGACGAAACCGATGCACGCCATCGAGATGACGACGGGCAGGAAGAACGCCGTCTGGTAGACGCGGCTGAACCGGATCTTCTTGTCCAGCTGGACGGCGAGGAAGAGGCCGAGCGGCGTCGGGATCAGGATGAGGACGACGAACCAGATGACGTTGTGCTGGACGGCGGGCCAGAACTGCGGGTTGTCGTTGAAGAGTTGTTTGAAGTTGTCGAGGCCCACCCACTTGATGGAGTCGAACCCGATGCCGTCCCAGGTGGTGAAGGCGAGCGCGACCCACCCGCCAGGGACCGGGCCGGTAGGGGCGCCGCCAGCGCTCCCGGTCGTCGTGGGGCAGCGCGCTCTC
>NZ_JBFAET010000243.1:0-11944 GCF_040642095.1 Streptomyces sp. NPDC020362 | reverse complement strand
AGCCACGACGAGCCGGACTGCGCGCTGGACACCTGGGTCGAGGAGGGACATGCGGCCCGCCCCGAGGGAGGAGCGGCGCCCGTACCCGGGGGGATGGGCACGGGCGCCGCATCCCGGTCCGCGCCGGATTCCGGGCCTCCCCGCCCGGAGGTGCGCGGCCCGGTCAGGGGCACCGGGCGGGGTCCCGGCGCGAGGGGCGCGGCGGGACGCAGCAGGGGTGCGTCGGGCAGGGCGGGCGGGGCGGGGCGTGCCGGCGGCTCGGCGGGGTCCCGCCGGGTCCGTACGACGGTCCGTTCCCGTTCCGTGTGCCGCCGGACCTCGGCGGCGGGGCGGGGCGCGTCCCGCTCCGGAACGGGTGCCGGTGCGGCGGAGGGCCACAGCACGGTGTCGGTGGCGTCCGGGTCCGCGGTGCGGGCCCGGACCGCCTCGACGCGTTCGAAGGGGCCGGGCAGCCGTGGCCGTACCCGGACCGTGCCGGGTCGCGACGCGGCGGCGTGCCGGGCGATCAGCCGGTCGAGGAAGTCGGGCTCCGCCTCGGGCGCCCGGGAGTAGGCGTCAGACATCCGCACACAGCTCCAGGTAGTAGCGGCGCCGCAGCGGGCTGAGCGCCAGGATCTCCGGTTCGCTCCAGCCGTAGGCGGTGGCGAGCAGGTGGACGTCGAGGAGCAGGTCCCTCGCCCAGGCGTCCAGTTCCGTCCACAGGTAGGAGGCGATGTCGAGTTCGGCCCGGGTGGCCGTGCCGCACTCGGGGCAGCCGATGGCGAGCGTGACGTCGGCGCCCGGGTCGGCGGCCTCGACGGCCTCGGCGATGCGCCGCTGCACCGGTCCCGGGAGGGCGTCGGCGGCCCGCGGCGTGCCGTCGTGCACCGCCGAGACCAGGCAGCGGGCGAGCAGCGCGGCACGTGGGTCCGCGGCCCGGGCCGCGGCCGTCAGATCGGCGGCGGCCGGCAGCCGGAAGGTGATGTCCCAGCCGTCCTGCGTCAGCCGTACGGCCGTCTCGGCCGGCCCGCCCGGGGAGCGGGCGAACTGGGCCGCGTCCAGCTCGAACTCCATGTCCGCGCCGCACGCCCGGCACTCCAGCCGCACCTGCATCCGTTCCCCGAACAGGGCGCGGCGCAGGGCGAACAGGTCGGTCTCGCGCTCGCCCACCGGTACCCCGGGCAGCGCCGCGGCGTCGAGGTCCGGGCGCGCCGTGCGGTGCAGCAGCAGGGCGCGCCCGTCGGGCGCCTCGGCGAGCCCCGCCTCCCAGGCGGCCAGCAGCCCGGCCGCCCCGGTGATCGCCATGTGTTCCCCCCGGCTTCCTCACCTCCCGTCGGGTCAGGCCGGGTTGAGGAAGGAGGGCTCCTCGGGCTCGGGCACCTCGTAGTCCCGCTCCCAGCCCTCGCACTCCAGCTTCAGTGACTGGATGGCCACCGCGTTGGCATTGGCGTCCATCTCACCGAGCACCTGGTACTCGCTGGGCCAGGTCCGGTAGAGCTTGTGGGAGACGGCGACCTGGCCGGCCTCGTTGAGGACCTGGATGACGATGTCCTTGCGGAAGTCGGCGAGGGACACCTCGGAGCCGAGCCCGGCGCCGACCTGCCAGACCTTGTTGGCCCAGCGGTCGAACTCGGGGTCGTGGGTGACCCCGCGCTCCAGGGTGATGCCCTCGAACTCGGAGCGGCCCGGCGACTTGCGCGGGGAGGAGGGGTCGCCGCCGTTGCGGTGCTTGACGACCTCGGTGGTGCGCTTCAGCGGGCTGATCTTGCTGATGCCGGCGACCGTACGACCGTCCCACAGGACCAGGAACTTGAAGTTCTTGTAGGGGTCGAAACGATGGGCGTTGACGGTGAACTCTGCCATCGGATTCCTTCAGCTCTCCACGATTCCCGCGGGCCTACAGCTCGAACTGCCCGGACGTCTGCTGGATTTTGACGATCACGAACTCCGCCGGACGCACCGGTGCGATGCCGACCAGGACGTTCACGATCCCGTTCGCGATGTCCTCGTCGGTCGTGGTGTCGCTGTCGCACTTGACGAAATAGGCCTCGCGCGGGGTGCCGCCCTTGAAGGCGCCCTGCCGGAAGAGCGTGTGCAGGTACGAGGAGGCGGCGAGCCGGATCTGCTGCCACAGGTTCTCGTCGTTGGGCTCGAACACCACCCACTGCAGGCCGCGCTGGAGGCTCTCCTCGACGTGCAGGGCGAGCCGTCGTACGGGGACGTACTTCCACTCGCTGTCGAGCGCGTCGGTTCCCTCCAGGGTGCGGGCGCCCCACACGGTCGGGCCGGTCAGCGGGAAGCTGCGCAGGCAGTTGACGCCCAGCGGGTTGAGCAGCCCGGTCTCGCGGTCGGTGAGGCTCACGGTGAGCGAGTGGACTCCGGCGAGCCGTGCCTCGGTGCCGGCCGGTGCCTTCCACACGCCGCGCTCGGAGTCGGTGCGCGCGATGACGCCGGCGATCGCGCCGGAGGGCGGGAAGGAGCGCAGCCGCCCGGTGAGCGGGTCGGTGAGCTGCAGGTGCGGGAAGTACAGGCCGGCGTGATTGCCGCGTACGGCGTCGAAGGCGGCGATCCCTGCGCGTGCCGAATCCACGCTGACCCAGGTGCCGGGCGCGTCGACGAGCAGGAACATCCGGCGTTCCTGGCACAGGCGCTGGGCGGCCGAGACGACGGTGATCGCGTCCTCGGTCTTCTCGTACGCCGCGAGTTCGGGCAGGGCGAGGAGGTTGACGTCGGCAACCTGGCGCAGTGCCTGGAGGCCGGTCTTGCCGGCCTCGGAGCCGATGAGGTCGCCGGGTCCGGGAGCCTCGCCGTCCTCGCCGCCGGCCAGCGGGAAGACGGGCGGGTTGACGGAGGCCTCCAGGCCGAGGTCGTTGGCGCACTCGCCGAGGAAGCGGACGACGTCCTCGGGGTCGGTGGAGCCCGCGACGACCTGGATGCGGCGGCCGAAGGCGGTGACCTCGGCGCCCGCGTAGGCGTGCTTGCCGGGGGCGTCGGGCAGGGCGCGCAGCTTGCGTTCGAGCAGCAGTGCCAGCTCGGCGACCGAGCAGGGGGCTTCGCCGTCGCAGTCGGGGTCGTAGAGCGTGAACTCGCGCTCCACCTCGCCGATCTTGACGGTGAGGTCGACGGCCAGGTCGGGAAGGTGGTGGCCGAAGGGCTTGGAGACGGTGCCGGACGGGTCCGGGCGGCCCTCGCCGACCGCCTCGACGCGGATCAGCCGGGAGCCCGCGTTGATCACGGTCTGCGCGTAGCGGTCGTCGGACGGGTCCATGGACAGGCCGGTGAAGCTCTCGCGGGCCTCGCCCCGGGCGTCGTGGACCGTCAGGTTGAAGGTTTCGTCGGGGCAGGGCGTGTCCTGGTCGACGGCCACGCGCAGGCCGTTGCCCCACACGCCGGGCTCCTTGGCGTGCACCTCGAGGACCGGGCTGTCGCTGTGGCCCTCGGTGGACTTGAGGGTGACGCAGGCGGCCTTGCCGCTGCCGGCCCTGGTGACGCGGACGACGACGGCGACGGTACCGCCGTTGCCGAAGAACTGGTGGACCGCGTAGCCGACGGCGCTGCGTGCGCTCAGGCCGCCGAAGCGGCGCTCGAACTCCGCGAAGCTGGTGACGCGTACCGGCTCGTTGAGCGGACCGCGTCGGGTGTGGCCCACGAAAGCCGTCACCGACGTGGTCAGGGTCGAGATGGTGCGGGTACTGCTGGGAAACTCTTCGACGTAGACGCCGGGATACGTCGGCTTGGCGGCGCTCACCGCGCTCATCGGCTTTCCCCCTCCTATCCCTGTCTCGGGCACCGGACGAAGGCACCAGGAGAAAGACATCGGAGGGAATGGTTCCGGATCGGTGCGGCAAGCGGCGGCGCCGCGCGATGGACGACAGCGGCCGAGCGCACCGCATCAGCTCCCCCGTCGGCGCCCGGGCCATCGACCGCCCGGGTCAAGCAGTGCGCTTGCGACTCCTGATGCTCTAGTGCTCAACCCACCTTGTTGTGTTCGGAGTTGACGCAACAAGACGTCTTCCGGCCACGCAAAGGAAAGGTTTTGTGAAGGTCAACTCCCGGCATCCGCACAGGGCACGCGCGCGGCCCCGACAGGGGGTGCACAGGTTGCGCACAGGGGGCGTCCGCACAGTGAACGGGCGCGCCCCCGCCGCGGCGGGACGCTGGGAGTTCGCACGGTGGCCGGTCCGAGCGGGCCTCCGAGGGCCGCGATTCCACCCGCTCCTCGTCCACAATCCGGCGTGGCCGGTTCCGTGGGGGTGACGGGCAACCGGGCCCCCGACGGCGTTGTCAGTGGCCTCCCCTAGAGTTCCCGTCACTTGATCACTGAGCATGCGGGGAGGCATGTATGGGGTGGGTTGCGGCCGGCGACTACGAGGTCGCCCTCGACGGCGGAAAGGTGGTGTGCCGCAACGCGGCCGGACGACGGCTGAAGTCCGTGCCCGCCAAGCTCGCCGACGATCCGGCGGTCATGGGACTCAGGCAGCTCGCCGAGTGGCTGGAGCGCCACGAGCGGCAGTGCCTGGCCGATGCGGAGCGGTGGATGGTCCGCTCGCTGCCGGTGCCGCTCGCCGTCGTCACCCGCATCTGGCCGGACCCCGCCTGGCAGGCCGCCCTGCGCGACCTCGTCGTCACCGGCGCCGACGGGCAGGTCGCCGGCTTCCTGCGGGACGCCGACGCCGAGCGTGGTCTCGGCCTCGTCGACCTCGACGGCGACACCGTCCGTATCTCCCCAGACCTCGTCCGCATCCCGCACCCGGTCCTCCTCGACGACCTGGAAGAGCTGCGGGAGTTCGCCGTCGAGCTGGGCGTCGAGCAGCGCGCCCAGCAGCTCTTCCGCGAGGTCTGGCACCGCCCGGCCGGCCTCGACGCCGAGGGCACCCAGGTGGAGGAGTACGCGGGCGGCTCGTACAAGGAGCTGCGCTTCCTGCACGGCAGGGCGACCCAGCTCGGCTACCGGGTGCGCGGCGGACACGCCGTGTGCTCCGTCCTGGAGGACGGGCGAGGCATCGAGGCCCGCGTCTGGGTCGGCGACTACGACAGCTGGGAGGAGACCGAGACCGGCCCGCTGGTGTGGGCCGATCCTTCCGGACGCGTGCTGAAGCTCGGTCAGGTGGGGCCGGTCGCCTGGTCGGAGGGCATGCGCATGGCGGCCTCGCTGTACGCCGGGCGGGACATCCAGGACGAGGAGCAGGCGGCATGACGGCCACCACCGGGTACGACGAGACCACCGCGGCCGCGCTGCTGGACGCCGGCGCCGTACTGCCCCCGGGCAGCACCACGCGCGAGGACGCCGACAGCCTCACTGCCCGCACCTACACCCATCCCGCCCTGGACGACCGGCAGGTGGTCCGCCTGGTGCCGGGCACGCTCGGCGAGGCCGAGGACCTGGCGCTGGAGTTCCTGGGCCTGGCCCGCGATCCGGAGGCCCCCGAGGTCGGGCAGGTGCGCAAGGAGACGCTGGGCTTCCCGGCCTGGGCGCTGGTGAACGACCCGGCCAACGGACACCACGCCCTCGCCCTGGTCAAGGACGTCGAGCGGCTCGCCCGGCAGGCCAAGTCCCGTCCGGGACACGCCAAGGAGGGCTTCGAGGCGCTCGGCGAACGGCTCGGCCGGGCCGTGCCGCACTTCCTGCCGACCTTCTACGAGCAGGCCGCACGGGTCTTCCTGCAGCACGAGAACACCACGTACGCCGCCGCCTTCTTCGGCAAGGCCCGCGAGGCCGAGCGGGTGCACGCGCTGACCGTGGACGAGGAGCGGCAGCGGGCGGTGTTCCTGGAGTTCGCCTTCGCCGGAGCGCTGACCGTCAAGGCCCTCAAGGAGCATGTGAAGGACCTCGCCACGCGTCTCGACCCGGCCGCCGCATGGGACCAGTTCCGGCAGCTGACGGTCGAGCGCTGCGCGGCCGGCATGCCGCCGTACGCCTCGCTGCCGCAGGACGCGCGCGGTCTGATCAAGGCGGCGGGCCTGGACCGGGCCACCGAGGAGTGCGCCCTGGTCGCCGACCTCATCGCCTCCCCCGCCGCCGTCCGCGCGCCCGCGTCCTTCTGGAACTCCTACCGCGCCCTGCTTCCCGTCCTCGCCGAGAGCCGGCCTGCCGTGCGCGCCCGCCTGCTGGAGATCATGCCGGCCGGACTCGGGCGCGAGGTCGAGGACGACGAGTTCTGGCTTGCGCTGCTCGCGAAGTGCGGGGCCGAGCGGCTGCTGACCGACGCCGAGGCGGCTGCGGAGCACGGCGTCGATCCCGCCGACTGGCTGAGCCGCTGGGCCGCCTTCCGCAAGCACGGCGGGTCCGTCTCGCGCCGCTCCCCCGGCACCCTGGCGCTCGTGGAGCGGATGGCTCCGCAGCTGCGCACCGCCGGGCGGGCCGTGGACCTGTTCACCGGCCGCTGGCACGCCGGTGCCGACCTCGACCTGCTGGACCTGTGCGTGACCGAGAACGTCCCGCTCACGGTGCCGGGCCCCGGCGTGAGCATGAACGTGTTCCTGCCGCTCACCAGTTGGCTGAAGGACACCCGGGACGGTCGACGGAACCTGGTGGCCGTCGGGGCCGACCCGCGCCTGCGGCGCCTGCTGCACCAGGCCGTCGACGCGGTCGGCAAGGACGCGCAGAGCCACGAGCTGCTGAAGACCGTCGCCGCCCACCCCGTGCTCTCGGTCGTGCTGCACGAGTGGCTGGACGAGGCCGCCGGGAACTACACGCGCGCGACGGGCCTGCCCGGCGCCCGTGCCGCGCTGGACCGGCTGCGCCCCTTCCGGTCGATCGCCTCCGAGGTCAACGCGGACGCCGCCGCCCGGGTCGCCGGTCACCCGGTCGCGCCGCTGCTCGGCCGCACCCTGCGCGCCGGCATCCTGGACGAGCTGGGCTGGCCCGCCCTGGACGAGGCCTTGGCACTCCTCGACGCCGAGACCAGGAAGGACGAGGACAACACCCTGACGGTCCACGAGGCCTGGCCCGCGCTGATCCTGGTGCGCCGGCACAAGGCGGTCGTGGTCGGCCCGGAGCAGGTGCTCCTGGACCACGACCTGCGGCTGCCCCAGGGGCTGAACCGCTGGCAGCGCCCCCGGTTCCGCTATGCGGACGGGGAGTTGCTGGTGATGTGGCGCAAGGACGCCAAACAGTACGGCTACTGGTCGGCCCGGCCCGCGGAGGTCTTCGAACTCGGCGGCGAGCAGCTGTCCTCCTACTGGACCGGGAACGAGGTCGGCGCCCCTTCGATCCCGCTGCCCGGCGGCGGACGCGCCACCGGCGGCCGCACCCTGCACGCCGGGGACACCGTCCTGCCGCCGAGCCGTGACGTGATCGGCGACGGCACCACGCTGTGGCGCCAGGGCAGGCAGGGCGTGCAGACGGTGTGGCTGGAGTACGACCCGGCCACCGGCACGCACGGCCGCGCCTCCCTGCCCGCGCTGCTGCGCTCCGGCATCCGCGAGGACGCCTCGCTGCTGCCGCGCTCCTGCGAGGTGCTGCCGCTGCAACCGGGCCTGGAGAACAGCCCGTTCGGCACCGACGGCACGGTGCTGGGCCGCTGGGTGCGCCTGGAGGGCGAGGGGGACGAGGCCCGCAGCGTCGCCGGGACACCGGACGGGCGCACGGTCTCCGTGACCGCGTACAACGGCCGGGCCGGCATGGTGCCGCTCGGGGCGCTGCGGCTGCCCGGGGGCGCCGCGCCGGTCGCCGTGCAGATGCACCGCCGGGTGGGCCTGTTCACCGCCGAGGACACGTCCCCGGGCGGGGAACTGGGCTCGGTGACACCGGTCGACGACCGGGGCAGCGACTTCGCCGCCGGAACACGTCTGGTGCCGCCCCTCGCCTTCTGGCACGCGCTGCGCCCGCGCGACGAGCAGGGCTCGGCCGTGCTGCGCGCCCTGACCGACGAGCACGCCGCCGAGGTGCTGCGGGTGACGGCGCTGGCCCTGCAGGGACGACGGCAGGCGCTGACCGACGCCGGCTCGGACGAGGCCGCCAGGGCCGCCGTGCCGTCCGCCTATCACGTCACTCTCGGCGCCGTCGCGCCCACCCTGTCCGACTGCACCGACGGCAGGCTGCTCACCGGTGTCGCCTCGCTGGTGCGGGTGGCGCTGCGCATCTCCGAGTCGGCCACGGCCTTCGCGGCTCCACCCCAGGAACGGCCGCACAAGCCCCACGGGACCGAGGAGATGTTCGCCGACTACCAGCCGCAGCACGGCGACGACCGCACCCTGCACGACGCAGTGGCCGGGATCATCGGCCTGAACGGCTGGTGGTACCGGGAGCGGTGGAGCGCGCTGCGCCAGATCCGGGCGGTGAACCACGTGCTGGCGGGCAGGCCGGCCGAGGGCAGGCGACTGCCCGGCCTGGAGCGCCTCGGCGCTCTGGGCGACGGCTGGGTCGGTGACGAGCACACCGTCCCCGGGATCGGGATGGTGTGGCCGCCGGTACTGGGCACCCTGCGGGCCCTCGCGCTGCGGGCCGCCTCGCCCGCCCTGACCGATGCCGGGCGGGAGCCGCTGCTCCTGCTGCTGGAGGCCGTCGCCGAAGGACCGCTCCCCGCGACCGACGGCACCCTGCGCGAGATCGTGCTGGTCGAGCCCCACGACAAGCAGGAGCGCGCCGGCCAGGTGCTGCGCCGCGACGGCCGGACGGTGGTGATCCTCGGCTGCCAGAGCGTCGACAGCGAGCGGGACCGCGTGCGCTGGCTGGCGTTGGACCACGACCCGTCCGGCGCGTTCGGCGCGATCGCCCACTTCGTGCTGGAGAGCGAGGTCCGGCACGCCCCGGCGATCTCCGCCGACGACCTCGCCACCGTCCTGCGGCTGGTCCGGGACAAGGGCGCCGCCCCCTGGCGGGCCGAGGCGGTCGAGGCGCTCGTGAAGGCCACCCGCGGCGGGCTGGGGCCGCTCCAGGCCACCGTGCTGTCGGCCGGCCTGCCGCCGTCGCCCGATGCCGAGGGACTGGCCGTCCTCGGGCTCAAGCCCCGGCAGAACGAGTTCGCCTGCGGCAGGGTGAACAACCTGGGACCCGACGAGCGAACGGCCCTGCTGGGCGCCCTGCTGCCCGCGGACCCCGCCGACCTGTGGACCACCGGACCGGACACCGAGGCCGCCGGCCGGGTGTGGGCCGAGCGGCTCGGCTCGCTCGTCCGCGTGCCCGAGGACCTCAGCGCCGATCTCGCCGGCATGGGTGCGGGATACGCCGAGGAGGTGCTCAACCCCGCCCGCACCCCGTGGCTCGCCCGCACCACGGTCCTGCGGCCCGACCCGGAGGGCAACCTGGTCTGGGCGGACCCCTCGGCGGTGCCCGGCCGGCACGACCTGTCGGCCGCCGTGAACGCCCTGGCCGCGCTGGCCTACGTCCTGCCGTACGGCCATCCGCTGCGCGCGGCCCTGCCCGAGGGGCTCGCCGCACTGCGCCGGCGCATGACCGACCCCGAGCTGCTGCTCGACCTTGACGTCGAGTGGACGGAGAAGGGCGGCTCGACCGCCGTCGAACTGCGCAAGGCCTACGGCCTCCCGGAGACCGGCGGCTCCGACGCGCGCGGTCTCACGCGGGTCGGCGAGGCGATCGTGCTGCGTCCCTGGTACCGCGACACGGAGACGGTCCTCATCCGACCCGCCGCGCTCAGCGGGCCCGACGACGCCGTGTTCGGGCTGCTGGACGGCCTGGTCGGCGACGCGCGCGCCCACGGTCCGCGGATGCTGCGCACGCTCCTCGGTGAGGAGCTGGCCCGGGCCGTCGAGGCCGGCCTCGGCACCGAGGTCCCCCCGGGTCACGCCCAGGATCCGGCCGTCAGCGCTCCCGCCCTCGTCGCCGAGGTCGCGGCGGCGCACGGACTGGGCGAGGACGCGGCGGTCCTCTACCTCCAGCTGCTGGCGCTGCCCGATCCGACGGACCGCAACTGCGCGCGCTGGACCGGCTGGAAGCCCGCCCGGACCAAGAAGGCACGGGCGGAACTGGCCGCGACGGACCTGGTCGTCGAGGCCAAGCGGTCGCGCGCCGGGCGGACCCTGTTCCTGCCCTGCGGCTGGCGCGACCTGAAGTCGCCCGCGCTGCCGGTGGAGATCTGGAAGGAGGGCCTGTACCCGGTCCTCGACCGGCGACGCGCCCTGCCCCTGCTCGCGGTGCCGGAGCTGTTCGCGCGCGCCTGGGACCGCGTCCGCGCCGGGGACGCCCCGGCGTACGAGGAGCTGACCACGCGGGCCACGCGCAGGGGGCGGCGCCGATGACCCTCCACCCACCGACCACCACTCGCACCACCCCGAAGGACACCAGCCGATGACCACCGTCCTCGTTCCCGACACGACCCGTCAGATCGTCCCGCCCGAGGACCTGTACGCCGCCGAACTCGCCTTCCTCGCCGCGTACGACACCGGGCCGCGTCCGCCCGCGTGGCACCTCACGCCCCGGGCGGTCGTCACGTTCGTCATGGGCAGCGGCGGGCAGGCGCTGCGGCTGCCCGAGGACGCCGAGGTGCCGGACGGAGTGCCACGGCGTCTGGTGGTCGAGGGGAAGTTCGTCGGCGACCGGGCTCTGGTGGAGCGGTGTGTCGTCACGCTCGCCGGTGAGCGGGGGCTGCTGCTCGTCGGCGAGCCCGGCACCGCCAAGTCCCTGCTGTCCGAGCTGCTGTCGGCCGCCGTGTGCGGGACCAGCGGCCTGGTCGTGCAGGGCACCGCCGGCACGACCGAGGACCAGCTCAAGTACGGCTGGAACTACGCCCTGCTGCTCGCGCAGGGGCCCAGCCGCAAGGCGCTGGTGCCGTCGCCGGTGCTGACCGCGATGACCCGGGGTGCGATCGCCCGGGTCGAGGAGGTCACCCGCTGTCTGCCCGAGGTGCAGGACTCCCTGGTGTCGCTGCTGTCGGAGCGGCGCATCGCGGTGCCCGAACTGGCGGGCGGCGAGGACGCGTTGGCCCACGCGGCGCCCGGGTTCAATCTCATCGCCACCGCCAACCTGCGGGACAAGGGCGTCTCGGAGATGTCCGCCGCGCTCAAGCGCCGCTTCAACTTCGAGACCGTGGGCCCCATCCCGGACCTCGACGCCGAGACCGCGCTGGTGCGCCGCCAGTCCAGGGCCTCGGTGGAGCGGGCCGGGGCTCCCTTCCAGGTCGACGACGCCGTGCTGGAAGCTCTGGTCACCGCGTTCCGGGATCTGCGCGAGGGGCGGTCGGCGGAGGGCTGGGAGGTGGAGCGGCCGTCCACCGTGATGAGCACCGCGGAGGCCGTGTCGGTCGCTGGCGCGCTGGGCCTGGCCGCGGCGTACTTCCCCGGTGACCGCGACGTCCTCGGCCTGCTCCCGGGACATCTCCTCGGTGTCGTGCGCAAGGACGACCCGGCCGACGCGGCCCGGCTGCGCGGCTACTGGGACGGTCCCGTCCGGCGCCGCGCAGAGCAGGGCTCCGCCACCTGGCGGACCCTGTGGGACCTGCGTACGGTCCTGGAGGGCTGAAGGCCGTGCCCCACGCTTCTCCCGAGGCGGCCGCCCTGGCCCTCACCGACCCGGCGGCGCCCTATCTCATCGGCGTACGGCACCACGCGCCGTCCCTGGCCGCGGCCGTGCCGGCGCTGCTGGATGCGGCGAAGCCGGACGTCCTGCTCGTCGAGCTGCCCGCGGAACTGCAGGACTGGGTGCCCTGGCTCGCCCACGGGGAGACCCGGGCGCCGGTCGCCCTCGCCGCCGCACCCGGCGACGGGATCGGGGGCCCGGCGTTCTATCCCTTCGCCGACTTCTCACCGGAACTGGCGGCGGTGCGGTGGGCGGCACGGCACGCCGTACGGGTCATCGCCTGCGACCTGCCGCTCGCCGACCGGGCGTGGCACGGCGGGAACCTTCCCGACGCGCCCGGCACGGACACGGAGAGCCGTTCGGAACCGGGCGGACGGGCGCCGGGCGGAGCCCCGGACACGGGTTCGGAACGCGGCTGCGAGCCGGGCGGACAGCGGCCGACCGGCACGGGCGGCACCGGTACGGGACACCGGGCTCCGGGCGCGGCCG
>NZ_JBFAET010000242.1:0-11981 GCF_040642095.1 Streptomyces sp. NPDC020362 | reverse complement strand
CGCTCCCGCCGAGGCCGCGCCCTCGGCGGCGCATCCGCTGAGGCAGGGCTTCGTCACCAACGTCCTCAACCCGAAGGCCTCGCTGACCTTCCTCAGCCTGCTGCCCCAGTTCGTGCCGTCCGGCGGCTCCGCCCTGCCGAGGACGCTGCTGCTCGCGCTGATCGTGTGCGTGATCGCGCTGGGCTGGTTCCAGGTGGTGGCGCTTCTGGTGGACCGGCTCGGCAGGTGGCTGCGCCGCCCCCGGGCCGCCCGCATGCTGCAGGCGGGCACCGGGGCGGCGCTGACGGCGCTGGGAGCGGCCCTCCTCCTGGAGCCGCTCCTGCGCTGAGCCCGGGTCAGCTGACCCGGCCGTACCAGACGCTCCTGGTCCAGATCCTCTCCAGCCGCACCACGGCCCCGGTCCTCGGTGCGTGCCAGATCTTGTTCTTCCCGGCGTAGATGCCGACGTGGTAGACGCTGGAACCCGAGTGGAAGAACACCAGATCGCCGGCCTTGCGGCTCCCGGCCGAGATGTGGTGCGTCCGGTTGTACTGCTGGGCGGCCGTACGCGGCAGCTTCTTGCCCGCCTTCTTGAACGAGTAGAGCGTCAGCCCCGAGCAGTCGAACCGGCGCGGCCCGGTCGCCCCGTACTGGTAGGGGGAACCCTTCTTGGAGGCCGCGACCTGGAGTGCTTTCGTCGCTATCGTGGCGGCCGAGGCGTCGGTGGAAAGCCCCGGGACCATGATCGAGCCGCCCACGGCGGCGAGGGTGAGAGCCGAGGCCGTGCCGGCCCGGGCCATCAGCGACGGGACACGATTGAGCGCAGTCATGCGCAACCCTTCGTCAGCCGCCTGTGAAGGATGACCTGTCGGATTCGGGCTGGCGAAGTTGCCCGGCCGCGTTGCCGCGGCTTCACCCCAAGGGCTGCTCGGCACGACCGCCCGTCTGCGACGAACGTCCGTCCCGGCGACCCGTCTTGCTTGGGTCCTCCACTCCTGCCGATCCACTTCTGTCGACCGGTCATCCGGGCGGCGGCAGGACTCGGCGTCCGCCCGGACCGCCCCGCCGCGGTGGCGGGGGCTTGTCGTCAGACAGGGATCTTGACTCACAGCTGTCGGAAAATCCCAACGGAATCGGGGATTTGTGGCGTTACTCACCACTCACCCGTTCGGGTGGACACCACCATGTTCGAGTCATCGTCAAGTCCCGCACGTAGCCTCCGACCTGGGGCGGAGCACTCACGCACGAGCCTCAAACCCGTGTCGCGCGCAAGTCGGAACGCCCGGAAAACGATCGCGAGATACCCCGGTCGGCGGTAGACCGTTCGGGCCGTTTGAAGCCCGGCCCGGACGGTGCGTCGACGCGGGTGGCCCGTCGGGCCCCATGAGCGTCCGGATCAGCCGACACAGTCGGGCGGGAGCGCGACGCGCGCAGTACGGCGCTCGCCGTCCAGCACCCGCAAGGCCCGTGCCAGCGTGTCCCCATGCAGCTCCGCCTCGCCCCGCTGGTGCATCAGGGTCAGCGCGTCGCGCAGCTCGGACGCCTTGCGCACCAGAGCCTGCGCCGCGCGCAGCCCGCGGTAGGTGTCCCCGGACTGCGCCGGGTTGATCCGGCCCAGCAGGTCGACGGCCTCCAGGTAACGGTCGATCAGTTCGCTCTCGGCGCCGGTCAGTGCGGGCAGCGGGGGAAGCTCGGGTGGCAGCATCGGCGGCTCACCCGGCGTACCCGGCGCCGGGCGTCGCCCGGCGGCTCGGGACGACGCCGTCGACCAGGCCGTACGCGAGTGCGCCCGGCGCATCCAGCATCAGGTCCCGCTCCAGGTCCTGGTGGACCTGCTCGGCGGTGCGTCCGGTGTGCCGCACCAGCATCTCCTCCATCAGGGCGCGCATCCGGGTCAACTCCTCGGCCTGGATGACGAGGTCGCTCGGCTGCCCCTTCGCCGGCTCGGACAGTGCGGGCTGTTCGAGCACCACGCGGGCGTTCGGCAGGGTGAACCGCTTGCCCGGCGTCCCGGCCGCGAGCAGCACCGCGGCGGCGGAGACGGCCTGGCCCAGGCAGTAGGTCTCCACGTCGCACGTGACGTACCTGATCGTGTCGTAGACCGCGGTCATGGCGGTGAACGAACCGCCCGGGCAGTTGAGGTACAGAGTGATGTCCCGGTCCGGTGCCGCGTGTTCGAGCTGCATGAACTGCGTGACCACATCGGTTGCCGCGGTGTCGTCGAGGGGGGTCCCGAGGAAGACGACCCGGCTCTCGAACAGCTTCGAGTAGGGATCCAGCGTGCGGTGGCCCGTGCCCGTGCGCTCGGTGAACTCGGGCAGGACATGGCGGGCGGACGGTCGGGTCATGGGCATACCCCTCCTCCAGGCGGAGCGCCGACGGCCCCGCTTCTGTAAAAAATGTACAGGACGTACGTGACGTTATGATGGGGGCATGGCCTACGAGATTCCGGTGACGCAAGCCAGGGCTGAGCTCGCCGACCTGATCAACCGGGTGGTGTACGGCGGTGAGCGCGTCGTCGTGACACGGCACGGCAAGCCGCTCGTCGCGCTGGTCTCGGCCGCCGACCTGGAGCGGCTCGACGCTCTCGACGAGCCCGCCGAGGAGCAGGTGATCAGTTCCGTGTCCGGGGTGCGCGAGGCGAATTCCGCCGCGCGCGAACGGCAGCGATTCGGGATCGCCGCGGAGCACCGGGGGCCCGGCGTCTCGTAGTCGGGCGCGGGGTGTGTCCGATACGCGGGTGCGGGGGTGTCCGTTGCGGGGGTGCGGGTGCGCCCGTCGCGCAGGTATGAGCGAGCCCATTGCGCAGTCATGCGCTGCTCAAAGTCTGGTTAACGTGGCTGAAACTCCGGCGAACTAGCCTGCCGTTCCACGCCATCAGGGGTTTTCCTGCCCGTATTGATTCACGATCGGGCGATTTTGTCTGTGTGTTACACCTAACCCGTCGCGGTGGCTGCGGCAACCGGACCCCGCACGGTCCGGAGCAAGGACTGTGAGGTGGGACGTGCAACTGACCCCGCACGAGCAAGAGAGACTGCTCATTCACGTGGCGGCCGACGTGGCCGAGAAGCGCAGGGCCCGCGGGCTCAGGCTCAACCACCCCGAAGCGGTCGCCCTCATCACGTCGCACATCCTTGAGGGCGCGCGGGACGGTCGCACCGTCGCCGAATTGATGTCCTCCGGCCGCAAGCTCCTGACCAGGGACGACGTCATGGACGGGGTCTCGGAGATGATCCACGACGTACAGGTCGAGGCCACCTTCCCGGACGGCACCAAGCTCGTCACCGTGCACGAGCCGATCATCTGAGGGGGCCGCGTTGATTCCCGGAGAGGTCTTTTTCGCGGACGGCCCCATCGTCTGCAACGAGGGACGCGAGGTCACCTCGCTGACCGTCCTCAACGCCGCCGACCGGCCCGTCCAGGTCGGCTCCCACTACCACTTCGCCGAGGCCAACCCCGGCCTGGAGTTCGACCGTGCCGCCGCACGCGGCAAGCGGCTGAACGTCGCCGCCGGCACTGCCGTGCGCTTCGAGCCCGGCATCCCGGTCGACGTCGAACTCGTGCCCCTCGGCGGCGCCCGGATCGTGCCCGGACTGCGCGGCGAGACCGGGGGCGCCCTCGATGCGTGAGATCTCCCGCGGCGCCTACGCCGACCTGTTCGGCCCCACCACCGGAGACCGCATCCGGCTCGCCGACACCGACCTGCTGATCGAGATCGAGGAGGACCGCTCCGGCGGCCCCGGACTCGCCGGTGACGAGGCGGTCTTCGGCGGCGGCAAGGTCATCCGTGAATCCATGGGCCAGTCGCGTGCCACCCGCGCGGAGGGCACCCCCGACACGGTCGTCACCGGCGTCGTCATCGTCGACCACTGGGGCATCGTCAAGGCGGACGTCGGCATCCGCGACGGACGGATCACCGGCATCGGCAAGGCGGGCAACCCCGACACGATGGACGGGGTGCACCCGGATCTCGTCATCGGCCCGGAGACCGAGGTGATCGCGGGCAACGGGCGCATCCTGACCGCCGGTGCCATCGACGCGCACGTCCACTTCATCTGCCCGCAGATCGCCGACGAGGCGCTCGCCGCCGGTGTCACCACGCTGGTCGGCGGCGGCACCGGACCCGCCGAGGGTTCCAAGGCGACGACCGTGACGCCCGGCCCCTGGCACCTGGCCCGGATGCTGGAGGCGATGGAGCAGTACCCGCTCAACGTCGGCTTCCTGGGCAAGGGCAACACCGTCTCGCACGAGGCGATGCTCTCCCAGGTCCGCGGCGGCGCCCTCGGCCTGAAGCTGCACGAGGACTGGGGCTCCACCCCGGCCGTCATCGACGCGGCCCTGACCGTGGCCGATCGCACCGGCATCCAGGTCGCCATCCACACGGACACCCTCAACGAGGCCGGATTCGTCGGCGACACCCTCGCCGCGATCGCCGGCCGGGGCATCCACGCGTACCACACCGAGGGCGCCGGCGGCGGGCACGCGCCGGACATCATGACCGTGGTCTCCGAACCGCACGTGCTGCCCAGCTCGACCAACCCGACCCGGCCCTTCACCGTCAACACCGCCGAGGAACACCTCGACATGCTGATGGTGTGCCACCACCTCAATCCGGCGGTGCCGGAGGACCTGGCGTTCGCCGAGTCCCGGATCCGGCCGTCCACCATCGGCGCGGAGGACATCCTCCACGACCTCGGCGCGATCTCGATCATCTCCTCCGACTCCCAGGCGATGGGCCGCGTCGGCGAGGTCGTCCTGCGCACCTGGCAGACCGCGCACGTGATGAAGCGGCGGCGCGGCGCGCTGCCCGGTGACGGCCGCGCGGACAACCGCCGGGTGCGGCGGTACGTCGCCAAGTACACGATCAACCCGGCACTCGCCCAGGGACTCGCCCGCGAGATCGGCTCCGTCGAGACGGGCAAGCTCGCCGACCTGGTGCTCTGGGAGCCCGCGTTCTTCGGGGTCAAACCGCTTCTCGTCATCAAGGGCGGGCAGATCGCGTACGCACAGATGGGTGATGCCAACGCCTCCATCCCTACGCCCCAGCCGATCCTGCCCCGGCCGATGTACGGGGCCATCGGGCGGGCGCCGGCCGCCAACTCGTTCAACTTCGTGGCCCCGCTGGCCGTCGAGGACGGGCTGCCGGAGCGGCTGCAGCTGGGCAAGCGGTTCGTCGCCATCGACTCGACCCGCGGGGTGACCAAGGCGGACATGCGGGAGAACGACGCGCGTCCCCAGGTGCGGATCGACCCCGACAGCTTTGCCGTGCACATCGACGGCGAACTGGTCGAGGCGGCGCCCGCCACCGAACTGCCCATGGCCCAGCGTTACTTCCTCTTCTGATGACCAGGGCAGCACTTCTCGTCCTGGCCGACGGCCGCTTCCCCGCCGGAGGGCACGCACACTCCGGCGGGGCCGAGGCCGCCGTCAAGGCGGGCCGGATCACCTCCGCGGCGAGCCTGGAGGACTTCTGCCGGGGGCGGCTGCACACCGCGGGGCTGGTGGCGGGGGCGTTCGCCGCTGCCGCCGTCCTGGGCGCCGAACCCCGGGACCTGGACGCGGCGGCGGACGCCCGCACACCCTCGCCCGCCCTGCGGGCCGCCGCGCGCAGGCTCGGCCGACAGCTGCTGCGGGCCGCACGGGCGAGCTGGCCGTCGGCCGAACTGGACGCACTGGCCCGCGAGTTCCCCAAGGGGGCGCACCAGCCGGTCGTCCTCGGCCTCGCGGCCCGCGCGGCCGGGCTCGGGCCCGAGGACGCGGCGTACTGCGCGGCGTACGAGAGCGTGAGCGGACCGGCGACGGCCACCGTACGGCTGCTGAGCCTCGACCCGTTCGACGCGACGGGCGTCCTGGCCCGGCTGGCACCCGAGCTGGATCGCGTCGCGGACTCGGCGGTCCGGGCGGCGCACAGAGTCGCCGACGAGGGTGTCGACGCGCTGCCGGCCGCATCGGGGCCGCTGCTGGAGGTCGGCGCGGAATGGCACGCGGCCTGGCCTGTACGACTGTTCGCGTCCTGACCCGGGGCCTGCGCCCGGGCCCCCATCGGCCCGAACGGCCTCGTCCTCCAGAGGCGGACGGGCCGATCGGTGCCGGACCTGGCTGAAAGGGAGCCGTTGACATGCACTTGGACCACACCCACGAGGGCCCCGGCGCCGTGAGCGCCGACGCCCGCCGCCCCGACGGTTCGCGCCGTGCCCTGCGCATCGGGCTCGGCGGGCCCGTCGGCTCCGGGAAGACCGCGACGGTCGCCGCGCTGTGCCGGGCGCTGCGCGACGAGCTGTCGCTGGCCGTCGTCACCAACGACATCTACACCCGCGAGGACGCCGAGTTCCTGCTCCGCGAGGCCGTGCTGCCGCCCGAGCGGATCACGGCCGTGGAGACCGGTGCCTGCCCGCACACCGCGATCCGCGACGACATCTCCGCCAACCTCGAAGCCGTGGAGGACCTGGAGGAGGCGGTCGGGCCGCTGGACCTGATCCTCGTGGAGTCCGGCGGGGACAACCTCACCGCGACCTTCTCCAGGGGACTCGTGGACGCGCAGATCTTCGTGATCGACGTGGCCGGCGGTGACGACATCCCGCGCAAGGGCGGACCCGGCGTCACCACCGCGGACCTGCTCGTGGTCAACAAGACCGACCTCGCTCCCTACGTCGGCTCCGACCTCGCCCGGATGGCCGCCGACGCCAAGGTGCAGCGGGCCGAACTCCCGGTCGTCCTCCAGTCGTTGCGTGGCGGTACGGGCGTCGCCGACGTCGCCGCCTGGGTACGGGAGCGACTCGGCGCGTGGACGGCATGACGGCTGCCGGAGTCCGGGCGCACGCACGGATCGTGGCCCGCGCCGACGGGCGCGGCGGTACGGCGCTGCCCGTCCTGGACGGCGACGGCCCGCTCGCGCTGCGCCGCACCCGGGGCAGCGACGGCGAGGCGCGGGTCATGGTCGTCGGCGCGATGAGCGGCCCGCTCGGCGGCGACCGCTTCGCGCTGGACGCGTGTGTGGAGGAGGGCGCCCGGCTGCACGTGGGCTCGGCCGCCGCCACCATCGCGCTCCCGGGCCAGTCCAAGGGCGAGGCACGTTACGAGGTACGGCTCGACGTGGCCGACGGCGCCGAGCTGCGCTGGCTGCCCGAGCAACTGATCGCGGCCGGCGGCAGCGACCTGTACGTCACCACGCGGGCCGAAGTCGGCGCCGGGGCACGGCTCGTGCTGCGCGAGGAGCAGGTGCTCGGGCGGTGCGGGGAGGAGCCCGGGCGGCTCACCAGCCGGCTCACGGTGAAGGTCGCCGGCCGTACCGTCCTGGACCAGGAGCTGTCCTGCGGGCCCGGGGCGCCGGGCGGCTGGGACGGGCCGGCCGTACTCGCCGGACACCGGTCGGTCGGCCAACTGGTCGTCGTCCGGCCCGAGTTCGCCGACCGGCCGGTCGGCGCGCGGATGCTGGGGGAGAGCGCCGCGCTGATACCGCTTGCCGGGCCCGCCGTACTCGTCAGTGCCGTGGCCCCCGACGCACTCGGGCTGCGGCGACTGCTGGACGAGGCGTTGAACCTGCTCGGATAGACAGGGACGCCCGTCCAGCCGGACGTGATCGTCCGTTTATCGGATTGGTAAAGAAACGTCTGCACCCCCTGTTCTCAGCTGCCTCACAGCCGGGAGGATCCCCGTCTGACCACTTGAAGACGTAGGGGGAGGGGCCAAGTTGAGGGAGAACAGACCGAAGGGCCGTCTGCTGGCGTTCGGTTCGGCCGGAGCGCTCGTCACCGCGACCCTGATGGCCGGCGCGGTGTCGGCGCCCGCGGCCAGCGCCGACAGCCGCCACGGAGGCGACCGCGAGGCCCGGGGCGCAGAGATCGCCGCCGCCCGTGCCGCCAAGGCCGGCATCGACTGGCAGGACTGCCCTGCGGACTGGGGGCTGGCGAAGCCCATCCAGTGCGGCTGGGTCAGCGTGCCGCTCGACTACGCCAAGCCGTACGGCAAGCAGATCAAGCTCGCCGTCGACCGCATCGGCAACACCGGAACGCCGCAGGAGCGCCAGGGCGCTCTCGTCTACAACCCGGGAGGCCCCGGCGCCTCGGGGATGCGCTTCCCGACCCGGGTGACCAACAAGAACCCCATCTGGGCGAACGTCGCCAAGGCCTACGACTTCGTGGGCTTCGACCCGCGCGGTGTCGGCCACTCCGCACCCATCTCCTGTGTGGACCCGCAGCAGTTCGTCAAGGCGCCCAAGGCAGACCCGGTGCCGGACACCGAGGCCGACAAGAGGGCCCAGCGCAAGCTCGCCCGCGAGTACGCCGAGGGGTGCGCCGAGCGCAGCGGCAGCATGCTGCCGCACATGACCACCCCGAACTCCGCCCGCGACCTGGACGTCATCCGTGCCGCCCTGGGGGAGAAGAAGCTCAACTACCTCGGCGTCTCCTACGGCACCTACCTCGGGGCCGTCTACGGCACCCTCTTCCCGGGCCACCTGCGCCGGATGATCGTCGACAGCGTGGTCGGTCCGTCGCGCGAGAACATCTGGTACCAGGCCAACCTCAACCAGGACATCGCCTTCGAGGGCCGCTGGAAGGACTGGGAGGACTGGGTCGCCGCGAACGACGCCGCCTTCCACCTCGGCACCACCCGCGCCGCCGTCCAGGCCAAGTGGCTCGACCTGCGCGGCACCGCCAAGAAGAACCCCATCGGCGGGGTCGTCGGCCCGGCCGAGCTGATCTCCTTCTTCCAGAGCGCCCCGTACTACGACTCCTCGTGGGTGCCGGTGGCGACGGTCTTCAGCAAGTACGTCGCCGGGGACACCAAGGCGCTCGTCGACGCCGCCGCCCCCGACCTGTCGAACACGGCCGGCAACATCAGCGCGGAGAACGGCAACGCCGTCTACACCGCCGTCGAGTGCGCCGACGCCAAGTGGCCCACCAGCTGGAAGAAGTGGGACCGGGACAACACCCGGCTCAACACGGACTACCCGTTCATGACCTGGGCCAACGCCTGGATGAACCTGCCCTGCGCCACCTGGCCGACGAAGCAGCTCACCCCGGTGCACGTCACCACGCACCGCGGCCTGCCGCCCGTGCTGATCGTCCAGTCCACGCGGGACGCGGCGACCCCGTACCCGGGCGCCGTCGAACTGCACAAGCGTTTCAAGGGCTCCCGCCTGATCACCGAGGACGGCGCGGGCTCCCACGGCGTGACCGGCCTGGTCAACCCGTGCATCAACGAGCGGGTCGACTCCTACCTGCTCAGCGGCAAGCTGGACTCCTCCGACGTGAGTTGCGCGCCGCACGCCACGCCCAAGCCGTGACCCCTGGGGTACGGCGACGACCGTGACCGCAGCGGTGGGGCGACGAGGGGCGGCCGGACTTCCGGCCGCCCCTTCGCCGTCAACCGAGCGGTGCCCGGGGGAACTTGCGCTCCTTCTTCTCCGCAGTCTGCTCCGCCTTGACGACGGCCGCGTACCGGTCGACGTACTCCTGCTCGGACAGCATGAGGATCGCGTACATGATCTCGTCGGTGATGGCCCGCAGGACGGCCTTCTCGTGCTCCATGCCGGCGTAGCGCGAGAAGTCGAGCGGCTCTCCGAAGCGGATGACGACGGGGTGGACGTTCGGGATCACCTTGCCGGGCGGCTGTGCCTCGAAGGTGCCGATCATGGCGCAGGGCACGACCGGCACCCCGGCCCTCAGCGCCATCACCGCGACCCCCACCTTGCCCTTGTACAGCCGGCCGTCGTGCGAACGGGTCCCCTCCGGGTAGATGCCCAGCAGTTCGCCCTTGTTCAGCACTCCGAGCCCCTCGCGGATCGCCGCCTGCCCCGCGTCCTTGCCCGAGCGGTCCACCGGGATCTGCCCGGCGCTGCGGAAGAAGAACGCGGTGAGCCGCCCCTTGATGCCGGGTCCGGTGAAGTACTCCGCCTTGGCCAGGAAGGTGATGCGGCGCTTCAGGATCGCCGGCATCAGGAAGTGGTCGGAGAACGACAGATGGTTCCCGGCGACGATCGCGGGACCCGACGCCGGTACGTTCTCCAGGCCCTCGATCCGTGGTCGGAAGACCAGTCTGAGCAGGGGGCCCAGCAGCACGTACTTGAGCAGGTAGTAGAACAAGGGGTCGCTCCTCACGCGGGCGGATCGACACAGCGTAAGCGCGCGTGCACTCACAGGGAACAGGGTCCCGCCCTGTTCATGCTGACCCCTTGCGGCCTCTACTGATGGGTACTCAGGTGAGCCGCCGGGTGTGGCTCCGGTGCCTCGGCCGTCCCGTAGGAGAACCAGGCGAGGAAGGCGACGACGAACAGCGCCTCGACGAGCAGGGACAGGGGGCCGTACGGCGCTTCCCACCCGTCTTCGTAATACCCGCCCGGCAGGCCGACGGTGCGCGACAGCGCGAAACCGACGATCATTCCGAGACTGACCAGCACCCCGGTCAGCCAGGCGGCCACGGGACGTCTCAGGGCGACGAGCGCCACCGCCACGACGAGCATGACGGCGCTTCCCGCGGCGAAGAGCAGACCGATGTAGAACATCTCCTCCAGGTGGTCGGGGACGAGCAGTGTGTGCAGGGCCGCGTTGGCGACGGCACAGGACACGGCCACTCCCGTCCAGATGACTTCGGCGGCGTGAGTGGAGTTCATGACGAATCCCGGTGCTGCAAGGAGGGATCGAAGCGGAAGTGGACGGGGATATCGCTTTCCGTCCGCGAATCTCTTTGTCCATGAATCTCTGTGTATGAATACGGACAGGGGCGCTCCGTGGATTGCGCGGTGCCCGTCCGCGAGCCCCGGCGCCGGCCGGTGCCCCGGCCCTCGTAGGATGTGCCCGATGCACACCACCGGACAGCACACCTCGCGACCGCCCCGGCGGCGCCCGCGTGCGCTGCTCGTGCTGGCGGTGCTGGCCGGGCTGCTGGGCATGCACGCCCTCGCGCCCGGCGGCGGGACGGGGCACGCAGAGCATGCCCGGGCCGCGCAGATGACGGTCATGGTCACCGGCCTGGACGACTGTCCCGGCGGCGACGGCCACTGCGGTGACCATCGGCTGCACCACGCCGATCCCACCTGTGCGTCGGGCGCTGTCGGCGGCGGCCCGCAGCTGCCCGCGCTCGCTCCCGCCCCCGTGACCGCCCCCGGGCCGGCCGGCGGCCTGCGCCCGTGCGCGGCCACGGCACCGGACGGGGCGCGCGCCCCACCCTCCCTGGCGGAACTCCAACTCCTGCGGATCTAGAGACCGCGCCGACCGCACGCCACGCCCGGCGGGCGTCGCGGTCGTGCTCCCACGCGTGCCCGAAGACCTTTCGAACAGCAGGAGTTCCCGCATGACCATCCGTACCCTGACGCGCCGTACCGCCCTCGTCGCGGCGACCGGCCTCGCCTCCGTCGTCCTCGCCGCCTGCGGCGGTGGCAGCGGCAGCGGTGACAGCGGCGCCCACGGCGGCCACGGCACCTCGGCGAGCCCGAGCGGATCCGCCGGTGCCACCACCCACAACGCCCAGGACGTCACCTTCGCCCAGGGCATGATCCCGCACCACCAGCAGGCCCTGGAGATGGCGCGGCTGGCCTCCGGGCGGGCCGCCTCGGCACAGGTCAAGGACCTCGCCTCGCGCATCGAGAAGGCGCAGGACCCGGAGATCCGCACCATGACCGGCTGGCTGAAGTCCTGGGGCGAGCAGGTCCCCATGGCCGGCATGGACCACGCAGGTCACGGCGGCATGTCCGGCATGTCCGGGATGATGAGTGACACCGACATGGCGGCCCTGAAGAAGGCGACCGGCAAGGACTTCGACACGAAGTTCCTGTCCCTGATGGTCGAACACCACCAGGGAGCCGTCGAGATGGCCACCACGGAGAAGAACAAGGGCGACTACGGCCCCGCCAAGGGCATGGCCGACGGCATCGTCAGCGCGCAGAACGCCGAGATCAAGCAGATGAAGCAGCTCCTCGGCAAGAACGGAAGCTGACCGAGCGGGGCGGGGGGGGGGGCGTCGGGGGGAGAGGCGAGCGGGGTGCGCCGGCGCGACACCAGCGG
>NZ_JBFAET010000241.1:0-11993 GCF_040642095.1 Streptomyces sp. NPDC020362 | reverse complement strand
GTCACCACCTCGGGTGACGAGATCTTCGCGGTCGCCCGCACCGAGCCGGGTTCACGCGACCCGCTGGTCTTCCGCCAACTGCCTTCCACCCAGGCCGTGACGTCCCTGGAGAGCGCCACGATCCTGCACGTCTTCCGGCTCACCTCCGAGTGGCGTCACCAAGTGCTGACCGCGCCCGAACGCGCGGCCCTGAGCCCGGCCGAGCCGGTCCCCGGGGCGAGCGCTTCCGGTTCCCCGGGCCCGTACGGCGTCGACACCGATGCCCTGGAACAGTCCCTCATCGACGCCCTCACCCCCGACGCGCGCCTGACCTCGGCGGCCCTGGCCGCGCGCACCGGCCACCCGGAGAGCACGGTGCGCCGCCGCCTCGCCCAACTGGCCGCCCAGCGCCGTCTGATCACCCAGGTCCTGGTCGATCCGCGCCGCCTCGGGCTGCCCATCGAGGCCAAGCTCCTGCTGCACGTGGCCCCCGACCATCTGGCCGCCGCCGGGCAGGCCCTGGCCGACCACCCCTCGGTGCACGGCGCGTTCGCGACGTCGGGCCCCTCGAACCTGCACGCGGCCGCGTACTTCCCGGACCTGACGACCCTCTACGGCTTCCTCTCCCGGGACCTGGTCGGCCTGGGCATCACCCACGTGGAGACGGCCATCGTCAGCCGCGCCGCCAAACGCACTCCCGCACCGGTCCAGCCGGTCCCGTCGAGGTGAGGCGCCCTCGTGGGCGGGCAGGTCAGCGGCGGTGACGTCCTCCAAGAAGACGCGGAGGTCCTGGTCCGGCCCGGCGACCCACCCTCGCCCGTCGCGGCCCCTCTCGCCGGAATACCGCTGGGCTGCCTGGGCCGACGGCCGAACACCGTGATCGCGTCCGCCCGGACGCCCGATGGCTCTTTCCCCGTCGCCGAGCAGGACAGGCCATGACCACAGAGGCGCTCGAACTCCGCCAGTCGACGATCACGTAATTCCTGACCGACAACGTCAGCTTCCTCGCCCAAGCGTTCGACCTGGACGGGCTCGCGCGCATTCACCGCCCGGCAGACATGGCCTCCACGTCGCTGCGCAGGGTCCGCTCCTCCGCGTCGGCCAGCCACAAGAAGACCGGCGGCAGGCTGAGCTCGATCACCGCCAACGCGATCTGGAACCACTGCGGCCAGCCGTGCACGGCGAGCGAGAGCAGCCGGCCCACGCCGCCCAGCAGGAACACGCCGGCCAGCCACCGCACCGCCCGAGCCGGGATCGGACATTGCCGCGCGGCCCAGAGCCAGGCCAGTCCGTAGCCGACGAAGCTCGCCCCCATGAACCGGCCCCAGCTGTCGACCGTCGTGCCGGCGGAACCGGCCCCGGGAATCGCCGCGTTGCCGAGTGCCACGTGGAACAGGCCGATCGCAACGCAGGACCAGCCCATCAGCTGAGTGAGTACGCGCAGAACCCTGGCCATGATCCCTCCAAGCCGTCTTGGCGAAGTCTGGTTGACATGTGTCTACTACGATGGGCGCGCCAGTAGACACATGTCAACTAGACTTCGTTCGTGCCTCCCCGCCAGCGGCTCACTCCCGCAGACCGCCGCGCCCAGCTCCTCGCCGTCGGCGCACGGCTCTTCGCCGCACACTCGTACGCCGACGTGCTGATGGAGGAGGTCGCCGAAGAGGCCGGTGTCTCCCGGGCCTTGCTCTACCGTCACTTCCCCAGCAAGCACGCCCTCTTCGCGGCCGTCTACCAGCAGGCGGCCGACCAGCTGCTCGCCGAGACGCGGCTCGATCCCTCCGACTCCCTGGTGGAACAGCTCATCCAGGGCATGGACGTCCATCTCGACTACTTCGTGGCGAATCGCAACGCCGTCCTCACGGCGAACCGGGTCCTTGCGGGCGATCCGGTGATCCAGACGATCATGACGAACGAGCTGGACGTGCTCCGCGCGCGGCTGCTGGGCGTACTCCCGCTCGCGGACGACAGTGTCTGCGAGGCCGTGTCCGGCGTCCTGAAAAGCTGGCTGGTCTTCGTCCAGGTCCTCTGCGTCGACTGGCTCACCCACGAGACATGCACCCGCACCCAGTTGCGCGACGTCTGCATCGGCGCGCTTCTCGGCGCCCTCCGACCGCTGCTCGCCGAGGACCCCGCCCCCGACTGGCCGCGGCAAGGGCCCGGCCCGGGTGCCTAGGCCCCCGCTCCTGTGGTCGCCCGGCTGCTCCTAGCCCGCGTCCGACGCCGTGTACGGCAGCCACTTGTCGGTGCCGTCGGCGTTGTACCAGTAGGCCTTGTCGCCCTGCATGGCGACGGTGCGGAACGGCTTCCCGTGGTTGTCGATCCGGGCCGTGCCCTGCTGGTCGCCGCTGCTCCAGCTCAGTTCGAGGTACCAGCCGACGTCGTGGCTGTCCGTGCTCGCGTCGATGTTGAGCACTTCCGGGTCGTCGACGGACACCGTGTACGGGAAGTTCGTCGCGCGCGTCGTGATGTTGCCCTCGTGACCGGGGACCGGCTTGGCGTTCGGGGACGGTGTGTCGAGGTCGACGGCGAACGAAGCGGGTGCCAGGTCGCCGCCGCACCCGCTGCCCATCATGTAGGCGTTGCCCTTCGGTGCCGTGCGGTTGCTGGTGGTCACGACGCGCAGTGCGTGGAGCACGACGGGCCGGCTGCTGCTGCCCTGCACGGTGACCTGGAGCCGCAGGTGCCCGGCCGGTACGGCACCCAGCGTGGCCGCCCAGCCGTCGGTGGCCTGACCGGCCGGTGGCGGTGGCACGGTGCCGGGCGAGCGCCGGAGGAGGAACCACTGGTCGCAGGGGGTGTCCCAGTTGTTCGTCAGGACGTTCACGTGGAACGGCGGTGTGCTGTCGGTGGTTGTGGTGCCGTCGCCCGAGGACTTGTCGGTGTCCGCCGACGTCGAGGCCGAGGCTCGGGCGTCCGCCGACGGGGACGGTGACCCGGTGGAGGCCCCGGCGGCCGTTTCGGCCGTGGCACGGCCGGACGCTGTCGCCGCGGGGTGCACGGCACCGGACCGTCCGGCGGCGCGCGTCCCGGACCCCTGCCCGCTGCCGGACGGCGAGCCGAACTGCGCGGCCGCGGCGACCACGGCGGCCGAGACGGTGACGGCACCCGCGACGACCGCGGCCACGACGACCGAGCGCCGCCTGCGGGTCCGCACGGCGGGGGCGGCCACCGGCGGGAGGCCGTTGACCGTGTCGGGCCCGGCCGGCGCACCGGCGACGGCCGCGGCATCGGGAACAGCACCGGGAACGCCATCGGGAAGGGCAACCGTCTCGGCAGCGCCCGTTTCCGCCACGTCCTCGACCACGGGTTCGGGTGCGAGTGCACCGGGTGCCTCCGGCCCCCGGCGGCGAACGGCGTCCGCCATGATCCATCGGCGGTGCACGTCCACCAACTCGTCCGGGGTGGCCCCGCACACCCGCGCGAACCGTTCCAGCAGCGCGTACTCGTTCGGCACCGTCGTGCCGTTGCAGTAGCGGTGCAGCGTCGACGTGCTGACGTGGAGCCGCTTGGCGAGCGTGCCGTAGCCACGGCCGGAACGCTCCTTCAACGCGAGCAACAGCTTCGCCAGCTCCTGGGACTCGTTCGCCATCGCCTCTCCCCACCATCCCGGAACGGCGTTCCAGGCCCTCACGTTTCCCCAGTTCAGACGGTCTGGAACCGTTCCAGGGTTCCCAACTCCCCCGTGGAACATAGCGACTGAGAGGGATCAGCCCGCACGGTTTTGGTCATCGGCCGGTTCACCCGATCCGGCCCCGACCGCACCGACCAACGGGAGAAGCACCACATGTCCGTCCAGCGCGTCCTGACCTCCGCGGCCACCCTGGCCCTCGGCTCCCTCGCCCTCGTCGCCTGTAACCCAGGCTCCGCCACGGGTTCCGCCTCCACCGGCACGTCCACCACCGCCTCGGCACCGGCGAGCGCCACCACCTCCTCCTCGCCCGCCGCCGGGGCCTCGCACGGCTCCGCCGGAAACGCGGCCGGGGGCAGCGGCTCGTCCAAGGCCTCCCCCACGGCCGCGAAGCGGACCGGCGGGCACGCCTCGCACACCGCGTCCGGATCGGGCACCGGCACCCGGGCCCGGCTGTGCCGCGCCGGCCAGCTGACCATCACCGCCGCCCCGGTCTCACAGCCGATCAACCACCTGTTGATCACCGCCAAGAACACCGGCGGCGCCCCCTGCGACCTCGGCATCATCGGCCTCGTCACCTTCGACGGCCGCATCCGGGCCACCACGCCCGACGGCATCGGCGGCGGCCCCAACATCCTGCGTCCCGGACAGTCGAACTACGAGGGCGTCGCACTCGACCAGCAGGACGCACCGGGTCAGGGCAGCGACACCTCGTACCTGACCGTGAAGCTGGACAGCGGCGACACCATCCGCATCCCCGTGAAGGCACACGTTCACGCCCCGCGGATCTCTGTCTGGCAGCCCGCCGCGGCCGACGCCCTCTCCGCCGCGTAGGCGTCCCGGGTGCCCCGGTACCACTCGCACCAGACCACCTTGCCGGGGCACCGCTTGCCCACACCCCACTCGTCCGCCAGCGCGGTCACGAGCAGCAGCCCGCGCCCGCCCTCGTCCGCATGCTCCGCAAGCCTCGGGACACCGGGGCCGCTGTCGTGGACCTCGGCCCGTACGAGGCGCCCGTCGTACCGCAGCCGCAGCAGGAATCCGCGCCCCGGCGGTGCCCCGTGCATCAGAGCATTCGTGGCCAACTCACTCACACAGAGCGACACGTCTCCCCTCCGCTCCCATGCGGCCAGCCCCCAGTAGGTCAGCGACCAGTCCGCGAACC
Organism: Streptomyces sp. NPDC020362; assembly: GCF_040642095.1. NCBI lineage: Bacteria > Bacillati > Actinomycetota > Actinomycetes > Kitasatosporales > Streptomycetaceae > Streptomyces > Streptomyces sp. NPDC020362. The sequence continues at coordinate 7,218 of NZ_JBFAET010000241.1, read as the reverse complement.
GCCTGGCGGCGGGGACGGACCGGCGGGTGCGGCCGTAGAACTGGTCGCGCTGGTAGAGGAGTTCGGTTTGTGCATTCACGGGACGACTGTCGCGGAGAGTGACTAGCCTGGTTCAGGCCGTGATCCCGTACAAAGCATTTGTACGGGATCGTGCGGGGGTCGGGCACGGGCAGGCGTGGGAGTTCAGCAGCATGACCACTTCTCGGAAGAACCAGTCGGCCATGAAGATGCTCGGCCGCCAGCTCGCCACGGCACGCAGGGCGGCGGGTCTGAGCCAGTCGGGCCTGAGTGTCGCGCTGAACATCAACGAGGAGACGATCGCCTCGATCGAGCAGGGCCGACGTCCACTGAAGCGGGACATCGCCGAGATCCTCGACGAGTTCCTGGGGACGAAGGGGCTCCTGGCGGCCGGGGTGGCGAACCTGCCTGAGGTGGATCAGTTTCCTTTGTGGGCCGAGGAGTACATGGATCAGGAGCGGGTGGCGATCGCGCTGTCCTGGTACGACAACGCGGTCATCCCCGGTCTGCTCCAGAGCGAGCCGTACGCACGCGCGGTCCTGCAGAACCGCGTTCCTGCCTATGACGAGGAGCGGTTGGAGACAACGCTGAGGCTGCGCATCGACCGACAGGAGATCCTGCACCGCACCCACCCGCCGACGTTGAGCTTCGTGGTGTGGGAGCCTGCTCTGCTCCTGCAGATCGGCTCGGAGGAGGCGCGCCGAGAGCAGCTGCGGTTCCTGCGCGAGATGGCCCAACTCCCCTGCGTCTCACTCCAGATCCTGCCGTTGACGAGCCCCCTCCACGCGGGCCTCAACGGCCCGTTCACGTTGCTGGAAACCCCGGACCACCAACACGTCGCGTACACGGAGTCCCAACGCGGCAGCCAGTGGGTTTCCGACGCAGATGAGGTGTCCATCCTGGCGCGCAAGTATGCGATGCTGCGAACACAGGCTCTGACCACTCAGGATTCGATGGGCCTGCTCAACCGCCTGCTAGGAGAGCGATGAGCACCGAGGGACTTCAGTGGTTCAAGTCGACGTACAGCGGTGACGAGGGCGGCCAGTGCATCGAAGTCGCGGTCGCCTGGCGGAAGTCGACCTACAGCGGCAGCGAGGGCGGCCAGTGCGTCGAGGTCGCAACCTGCCCCCGCACCATCCACATCCGCGACTCGAAGAACGACCCCGCCCACAGCCCCACCCTGCACCTCGCCCCCTCCGCCTGGGCCGCCTTCACCTCTTCCCTCAAGTGAGCTGTCCCCTCGGCGTCCTCTGGGGTGACCACAGGACGTACGCGGCCGAGCCGACCGCGAAGGCGAGCCGGATGAAGCCCTGCACGGAGGCGGACGGGATCAGCAGCGCGCTGCCGTAGAGGGAGATCAGGGCTATCCAGCTGACCCACGGGACCAGGTGCCGTCGGCCTATGGAGTCCCAGATCAGGGTGCCGAGGAGCACCGAGGCGTTGTAGTACGTGTACACGCTCGGGTCCAGGACGATGCGGGCGTCGGCGGCGAGCAGGACGACCGCGGGCCAGCGGTTGCGCCGGACGGCCAGCGCGCCCAGGCCGAGGCCCAGGGCCATCTGGGCGGGCCGGTCCCACCAGGGGGTCGCGGGGTCGTTCACGCCGAACCAGTGCAGCGAGGAAGCCGGTTGGTTGGGGATGGTGAACCGGGCCGCGGCGAACGTCTCCAGGTGGGAGAGGTAGAAGGGCAGCCAGGCCGCGGCGACCAGGCCTAAGGCCCACGCGGTGGAGCGCAGGCGGGCGGGGCGGGGCAGGGCCAGGAGGAGGGGCAGGAAGCCCACGGCCCAGGGTTTGGAGTCGACGGCCAGGGCCAGGAAGACCCCCACCGCGGTCGCGTTGCCGCGGACCAGCGCGCGGACGGCGAGGGTGGTGAAGAAGAGGGCCAGGACGTCGTCGAGGTGGGCGAAGCGGACCGAGACCTCCACCCACATGGGGATGAAGGCCGCTCCGGCGATCAGGACGCGCTGCTGGAGACGTTGGTGGTTGAGGCCTGAGCCCCGGTAGTGGTCGGCGGCGGCCCGGCCGACCAGGACGAGCATGTACAGGCCGAGACCGGACATGAACGCGTCGGCGAGTTTCTCGCCCACGTCGGCCGGGAAGGGTGCGAACAGTCCGGCGACCAGGAAGCTGACCGGGCCGATCTGCAGCTCGGGGTGGTTGGCGTAGAGCGCGAGGCCGCCGCCGGGCACCTGATTGAAGAGCAGTTGCTCGCCGGTTCTCAGGTAGTGCCAGGAAACGGCGGCGTGGCGTTCGGCCACGACGAACCAGCCTGCCGTCCACAGGGTCAGCAGCACGATGTGCCACCGCACCGGATAGCGGCCGATCCGGCCGATCCGTGCCCCGTCCCTGGGCACGGCTTGCGCCGTCACCCGGTTGCGCACGTTCCGTCCTTCCCCTCGGCCCGCGATTGCGGTCACTCCTGTAGAGGGCCTGCGGACAGGGTGGGTTGCCTGGAGTCGGCGTCCGCGCTGTCAGTGGCTGCCCCTACAGTCACCGTCATGGCGACACTTCCCAACCCGCTGCCCAAGCTGGCCACCGACCCGAGCGGCCGGTCCCTCGGGCTTCAGCTCCCGCCCGGCAGGCTGATAGACGCGACCGACGACGGTCCCTGGCACGAACCCCTGCTGTGGCACGCGGAGAAGCAGGCCGCCCCCGGCACCTGGAAGGCTCTCGGCGCACCGGCCGCGCGAGCCGGGCTGCTTCCGGTGCTCGTGGACCTGGGCGGGACCCAGGGCGGGGTGGAGAGCTGGGAGTTGATGCCGGGAGAGATGTCCTACCCGGGTGATCACGACACCGAGGAACTCCTCGCGGAGTACTGGGACGACAACGCCGAGGACGAACTGGCCGAGGACGTCGAGCCGTTCGGGGCCGACTGGCCCGGTCTCGCGCCCGCGGGCGCCGCGACCGCCGACCCGGACACCCGCGCCGCCCAGATCGCCGACTCGCTGACGGACGGCACGCGCGCCTGGCTGAAGGACCCCCACCTGGCCCTGGTCCCGGCACGCCGGTCCGCCGACATCCCCGCGGCGATCGGCTGGACGGGCCCGCTGAACTACGAGAACGACGTGGCCCGGTTGTGCACGGTCCTGCGTTCTTGGGAGGAGCGCTTCGGCATACGGGTGGTGGCGCTCACCTTCGACACCCTGACCGTGTCCGTGGCGGCCCCGCCGGCCACCCGGGCCGAGGCCGAGGCGGTGGCGGCGGAACACTTCGCGTTCTGCCCGGACAACATCACGCAGAACGGCCCGGACACCCTCCGCGCCTACGCCGAGGACCTGATCGGCGAGCCGACCTGGTCCTTCTGGTGGGACTGACCGGGGCGGAACCGGCCTGCGCCCGCGCTCAGCCCCGCAGGCCCCGGCCCAGTCTGCGCAGCCCCTCCGCGATCTCCTCAGGCGTCTGCGTCACGAAGCACAGCCGGAGGGTGGCGGGGTCGGGGTCGGCGGCGTAGAAGGGCGCACCGGGGACGTAGGCCACGTCCTGCTCCACCACGCGCGGGAGCAGGGCCGTGGTGTCGTACGAGTCGGGGAGCCGGACCCACAGGAACATGCCGCCCTCGGGCCGGTTCCAGGCGGACCCCTCCGGGAGGGCCTCGGGCAGGCCGGCCAGCATGGCGTCCCGGCGTTCGCCGTAGACGGCCCGGACGCGGGCGACATGGGCGTCCAGGACGTCCATGTAGCGGGCCGCGGCGAGCTGGTTGAGGGTCGGGGTGTGCAGGTCCGCCGCCTGCTTGGCCACCGCGCACGCCCGCCGGAGGCCCGCGGGGGCACGGAGCCAGCCGAGGCGCAGGCCGGGGGCCATGACCTTGGAGAAGGATCCGAGCAGGACGACCCGGTCCTCGGCGCCGGGGCAGGAGGCGATCCAGGGCGCGCGGACGCCGTCGTAGCGGAGTTCGCCGTAGGGGTCGTCCTCGATGATCCACAGGCCCTCGCGGGCGGCCACGGCGGCGACTTTCTCCCGGCGCGGGGCCGGCATCGTACGGCCGGTGGGGTTCTGGAAGGTCGGGACCAGGTAGAGCAGCTTGGGACGTTCGCGCCGCACCGCCTCCTCCAGGGCCGCCGGGTCGACCCCGTCCTCGTCACCCGGCACGGGCACCACCCGGGCGCCCGCCAGCCCGAACACCTGGAGGGCCGCCAGATAGCAGGGGCTTTCGACCAGGACCGTGTCGCCGGGCTCGATCAGCGCGGCCGCCAGCAGGGACAGCGCCTGCTGGGAGCCGGTGGTGACGAGGAGGTCGTCGGGGCCGGTCGGCAGCCCCTGTCCGGTGATGCGGGCCGCGAGCCCGGCTCTGAGGGTCGGCTCGCCCTCGGTGGTGGAGTACTGCAGCGCCCGGGCCGGGGCGTCGGCCAGGACGTCCCGGAACGCGGCCGCTATGCCGTCCCGGTCGAACAGCTCGGGGGCGGGCAGACCGCCCGCGAAGTTGATCACCTCGGGGCGGGCGGTGACCGCCAGGATGTCCCGTACGGGCGAACCGCCCACGCTGCGTGCGCGGGCCGCGAGCGGCGGAACGGGGGCGGTCGGTGGAGCGGAATCGGTGGCGGTCATGGTTGCGGCTCCTTCGCGGGTACATCGGTACGTCGGTACGTTCCGGACGCAGCCTAAAAAGGTAGCTGCCGCTTACACCCGTAATTCCGCGATCCGGACCTCCTGAACGCCGGCCGCCGACGGCCCGCACCCTCCTGAACGCCGGGTGCCGACGGCCCACCGCGGTCAGGGCTTGGTGGTGCCCGCCTTGACCCAGCCCGAGCCGCCCAGCGGGAACTCGTAGGCGGGCCGCCCGTTGTTGCCGCTCGTGTGGAACGGCCGCCCGTGGTCGTCGATCCTCAGCACGCCGTGGCGGGAGCCGCTGGACCAGGTCAGCGCCAGCGTCCAGCTCACGTCGTACGCCGAGGCATCGGCCTTGACGTAGAACACCTCGGGGTCCGACTCGCTGACCTTGAACGGGAAGTCCCGGTGCCCCGCTTCAGGTTGGACAGCGGGACGCACGGCGTCCAGGGCGACGGTGAAGGAACGGGTCGGCACACCACCGCCGCAGCCGACGCCCGGGTAGCCCATGGCGTAGTCGTTCCATGCGAGCGGCGTGCGCCTGGCGACCGTCTGGACCGCCAGGCTCTGCAGGACCACGGTCTCCTTGCCGGTGCCCTGCACGGTGAGCGTGACCTGCTGCTTCCCCGAGGAGACGGCACCGTGCACGGCCACCCAGGCAGTCGCTGCGCCCTCGACCGGCGGCGGCGCCACCTTCGCCGGAGGCCGGTCGATCAAGTAGCGGGCGCTGCAGGGGCTTTCCCAGGCGTACGCGTCTGTCGACACGGTCAGCGGAGCCGCGTCGGGGTCGTTCCCGCCGGACGGGGCCTCGCCCTTGCCGTCCGCCGTCGGGGCGCCGTCGGCCGGCGCGGAGGGCGATGCGGAGGCGGAGGCCGAAGTGGAGGCGGACGGTGAGGTGCCGGGGTGCCGTACCGTCGGCCGGTGACCGTCCGCCGCCGTGTGACGGGACGTCGACGCCGCCGCTTCAGGAGTGCCGCCTGCGGCGTCCGAGCCGCCCGAAGTCAGGTTCACGGCCAGTGTGGCGGCACCGAGCACCGCCGCGACGGCGACCCCGGCGACGAGGACGGTACGGGCACGAGGACGCGGGCTCGCGGGGCGGCCTTCCGGCGGCACGTGTGCGGAACCGGGCGTCGGCCCGGAGCCGGACTCAGCCCCTGGCGCCGACGGCTCGGCCGAGAACTCGACTGCGGCCACGGGCACTTCCGCCTCGGGACCTGACGCCGACGGCTCCGCCTCGGACGCGAAATCGGATCCGGGATCGGACCCGTCCCCGGCCCCGGACTCCGAATTCGAATCGGAATCGGAATCGGAGTCGAGCGCCAACGCTTTCGGCCCCGCCTGCTCCCCCTTCCGCCCCCGCAGCGCGTCCGCCAGCACCCACCGCCGGTGCAGCTCGACCAGTTCCTCGGGCGAGGCCTTGCAGAGGCGGGCGAGGCGTTCCACGGGGGCGTAGTCCGCCGGTACGGCATCGCCGTTGCAGTAGCGGTGGAGGGTCGACGTACTCATGTGGAGCCGTCTGGCGAGGACGCCGTAGCTGAGCCCCGACCGGTCCTTCAACTCCCGCAACAGCCCGGCGAAAGCGGCGCCAGCAGTGCTGTCCGGCACTGTTCCTCCATACCCCATGTCCCACCCCCGCGTTCCATGGAAGGGACGTCTCCGCAGCTCAGGGCCCGTCTGAGCATTCCAGCGTCCCTGATCGCCCGCCGGGTGTGGCGGACGGGACGGATCCCTCCACAAGCTGTGGCCATCCAAGCACGCAACCCCTCGGAAGAGAGATCCGCCATGCGCACCCGCCCTACCCACCTGCTCGCCGTCGCCGGAGCCGCCCTCGCCGCCCTCGCCCTCACGGCGTGCAACGACGGCACCGGGACGAAGGACGACGGTGCGTCGCGGCCCTCCTCGACCGCGGCGAGCGCCACGGCAACAGGGAGCAAGGGCACGGGGACGTCCGCTTCCGGCACGGGCTCCTCATCGGGCTCGTCCGGCTCCGCCAAGGGTTCCTCGGCGTCCTCGGGCTCGGGCTCGTCGGGGTCTGGCTCCTCCTCGTCGGGCGGCTCCTCGTCGGGCGGCTCCTCGAACGCGTCGGACCCGAAGAACCGCGTCCTGTGCAACGGTTCCAACACCAAGGTCACCGCGCAGCCGGTGTCCCGTCCGCTCAACCACATGCTCATCACGGTCAAGAACACCGGCTCGAAGTACTGCGACCTGACGTACTACCCGGTGCTCCGCTTCGACGAGATGCAGTGGGCACCGCAGGCCGACGAGAAGACCCACCCGCAGGCCGTGACGACCCTTGCACCCGGCGAGTCCGGCTACGCGGCCGTCCTGCTCTCCTCCGCCGACGGCAGCGGCCAGGGCGGCGCAACGGGCCACAAGCTGACCGTCGGCTTCCAGGGCATGACCCCCAACAGCAGCGGCGGCGCCGTCGCGACCCCGTCGCTGCCGGCCAAGGGGGTCTACTACGACAGCTCGCTGAAGGTCACGTACTGGCAGCAGAACCGGAGCGACATCGCCGGCTGGTGAACGGCCGAGGCCGCCCCCGCAACAGCCCCGGCGGGCCCGGTTAAAACAGTGGAGCAACCCGGCCCAAACCGAAAAGCCGGGCCGACCATGGGGTAGGGGCGGAAATGGTTTGCGCCCCCCGGCAGTACGGGG
>NZ_JBFAET010000240.1:0-12185 GCF_040642095.1 Streptomyces sp. NPDC020362 | reverse complement strand
CAGTTCGTGCGCCCGTGCGTCCGGCAGCGAACGGCCTGGCCCGGCCAGCCCCTCCAACTGCTCGCGCACCTCGTCGGCCGACAGCAGGCTCTGCCCTGCGTGCTCGGCGTCCACGTCGGCCGTCAGCAGCCGAAGGGCCGTCAGGTGGTAGCCGGCGATCCGGGCCGCACCCGCAGCGTCCAGCACGTCCGTGCGGTGGCGCAGCCGCAGCCTGAGCCGGCCGTCCCGGTCGGACCAGCGCACGTCCAGAACACCCTCGTCGGCAGGGGCGTCCTCGGGCCCGCGGGGACCGAACACGATCTCGTACGGCGACTGCCCGGCGCCCAGTTCCCGGCGCAGTTCGTCCACCGGGAACTCCCGGTGCGCCAGCACGTCCGCCTCGGCGTGCCGGGCGATCGACACCAGCGAGCGCCAGGAGCCCGGGGGAACGGCCAGGCGGCACGGCAGCGGCTCGCCCCGCACCCCGGCGGCGTAACCCGTCACCACCTCCGGCTCACCGGACAACGCGGCCAGCACCTTGGCGTGTGCCGCCAGCAGCAGGGCGCTGACCGGTACTCCGAGCCGCCCCACCAGCCCGCGCACCGTCTCCGCCACGTCGTCCGGCACCGCTGCCTCGTGCTCGGCCGTTCCCGCAGCCGGGTCCCGGACCCACCGCGGCACCGTGGTGGTACCGCCGTCGGTCAGTACCCGGCTCCAGAACTCCCGGTCCGCTTCCACGCGCGTTCCCATCGCTTGGCCTTCCTCAACTCACGGTCGCGGCACTGGTGCCGGCCGAAGACGGTGACGTTGCCCGGCCGTTGCCCGAGGCCTGTTCGGCGGCGTCCGGCATGTCCACGGCCGGGTTGCCGCCCCACCGTGCGTACGGGGGGACTTCCTCGCCCTTCATGAGGAAGGAATCGGGCGCCAGCACGGCGCTCTCGCCCACCGTCACGCCGTAGTGCACGTGGGCGCCGACGCCCAGCGTGCAGCCGGCACCGAGCGTGGTGCAGTCGGACTTGAAGGTGCCGTCCTCCTGCGAGTGGCACTGGATCTTGCTCCCGGCGTTGAGGGTGCAGTCGTCGCCGATGGTGGCGAGCGACCGCTCCGTCAGATAGCAGCCGTCGTCGAAGACCCTGACGCCGATCCGCACGCCCAGCAGCCGCCAGACCACCGCCTTGAAGGGCGTTCCGTTGAAGATGTTGAGGTAGTGGTCCGGCACCTTCCACAGGCGCTCGTGCCACCAGAAGTAGGGGTCGTAGATGGAGCACAGCCGGGGCCGCAGCCGACGGAACGACGTGATGCACCGCTCCAGCAGCACGAAGTACAGGGTGCTGAAGGCCAGCGTGATGGCCAGGTACCCGGCGATCACCACCTGACCGACCACTCCGTAGAGATCCACGGACACGAGCCCGAACAGCGTGAGCGCAAAGGCGTGCAGCCACCGCACGAACAGCATGAGGACCATCGAGCGGATGTTGTAGTGGTTCTTCGCGGCGAGACGACGGCGGAAGGTGTCGCCGGCCCTGAGGTCGTCGAAGCGTGAGTCACGCTCCACCGACCTCGGAATCTCGAAGCACGGCGAACCGAGCAGCCCCACGTTCTCCCGGACCTCACCGTCGAGGGGCACCATCACCTTCGTCGCGAGCAGGCAGTTCGCCCCCGTTCTGCCGCCCGAGGGATAGGCGATGTTGTTGCCGAGGAAGTTGTGCGCCCCGATCGAGGCACGGGACAGCCGGAAGGACGTGCTGGAGAAGTCCGCGTTGAGGACGGAGAGTCCGTCGGCCACCATCGTTCCGCTGCCGACGGACACCAGCAGCGGGTTCTCGTGGTGCACTTCGGTACCGAAGTTCGACCCGGTCTGCTCGACCCGTGACAGGTCGTATCCGATGCCCCGGAGGTAGTGCACGATGTACGAACTGTCACCGAAGAGCCAGGCGAAGAACCTGATGTTCGTCATGCGGGCCGTCGCCCGGTGCACCGCGTAGCGGAATCCGTAGAGCGGATAGACCCGGTCCGGCTCGACGGCCAGACTCAGCAGCCGTGGAACGGTGCACAGGGCGACGAAACCCAGGACGAGGCACGCGACGAACAGTACGAGGGAGAGTTCCAGCGCGTCGGGGATCAGTGCCGTCCGCTTCAGGGGGGCCATCTGCGGATCGAGGCGCTGGCCGATCGCCGGTACCTCGGTGAACAGCATGTACATGCCGCCGACGGTGATCGGGATGTACAGGAAGAACAGCTGGAGCAGCGTGACGAGGCCGAACCAGGCCCGGCGCGGGGTGCCGCACCTGGCCGGCGCGATCCGCATGTAGTCGATGTCCGTGGGCAGTGCCGGGGAGCCGTGCCAGTGCGCGCCGTCCGGGACCGCCTGGCCGCGGTGCAGGGCCGAGGCATGGCCGAGCTGTGCGCCCTCGCCCATCGTCGTGTCGATGTCCAGGACGGTCTTCTCGCCGATGAACACGTCGCGGCCGAGGGTGATCCGGCCGGTCTGGATACGCCCGGAGTGGGCCCGGTAGCCGAGGAAGAACGAGTCCTTGCGGATGACCGTGCCGGCACCGATCGTGATCAGGTCGGTGCAGACCGGCACGGACGGGGAGAGGATCGTAACGCCCTTCCCGATCCGCGCGCCGAGCGCTCGCAGATACAGCACGTACAGCGGATTTCCGACGAACAGAATCATCGGATTCGCGTGGAGCAGTACCTTGACGAGCCAGAAACGCAGATATCTCGAGCCCCAGAGGGGAAACTCACCCGGTTTCCAACGGCCGATGAGAAGCCATTTGGCCGCCACCGGCAACGCGCACAGGGTGATGAAACCGATCCCTCCGAACAGGAGCGACCGCACATAGATGTCGGCCAGTCCCTTACCGGCGGCTATCCACGCGTATCCGCCGTCGGCGACAAATCCAGCGACCAGGGAATATCCCAAGAATGCCAGCAACTGGAATGTTCCGCAGAGCGCATGCTTCCGTCTGCTCGCACGTGTCACGGGAGCCGGCGGCTGCAGGGGTGCAGACGCCGCGGTGGTGGCCGGCGCATCGGCGGGAGCGGCCTGAACGAATGCGGCCGCCAGGCTGCGGATCGTGGGATGCCGGTAGATGTCCTTCATGGACGGGGACGGCAGATCCGGCCGCTTCCTCACCCGTGCGCAGAACTGGGCCATGACCAGGGAGTTGGCACCCAGGTCGGTGAAGAAATGACTGTCGACGGGAACGCGTTCCGCGCACACGACGTCAGCCAGCGCATCCGCGAGTTTTCTTTCCACGTCTGTTGCAGTGCCGGAGCCGTTTGGCCGGGTGACGGCGCCTTCGTCCGGCCCGGATATAGGGACCTCGGAGGACTGCTCCACCATTCGATCTCCTGGAGGACGTCTGGATCGCCGACGGGCGCCGGTGGCGGGTCTGGGGCCCTCGGGTGCAGAAGAAAAGCCCGCGGAACCATCGGAAGCTCGAGGCGCGTGCTCTTTTCTGATCACGAACCGCCTGCTTCAGTTTCGGTCCGCCACCGGGAGGCTGCCACTTCGGATCGATCGTCGGGCTGGCACGGAATGCCCGACGGCCCCGTTTTCCCTGGTTCCGCGCAGGACCGGGGCGCGATATCGATCACCCGAATGGCTGCCCCTCCGGCAGGGCCGCTGTGAGTTCTCCCACCTCCTCTTGCCCTGGCGGGTAAGGCGTACCTACGTTCGATGTCATGTCCTCCCATCACCCCACCCATCCTGACGAACCGGGCGAAAACCCCGCCGAGAGCGGGCCTGCGCCGGTGGAGTTCGCCATCGACCTGAGCGCCCACGAGATGCTCCGGCGGACTCATGCCCTGGCCGCCCTGGGGCCCGACTGGGACCCCGTCGCGGCCCTGCGCGGTGAGGAGGAGGCGTACGACCTGCTCTACTCCGGCCTCAGCGAGGAGCAGCAGCGGGTGTACGACGAGCTGGTCGCGGCCGGGGTGCTCCCGGCCCGCGGGGGTGGCGATGCTCCCGCTTGACCCGCAGGCCGACATCGGCCGCCGGGCCTGGGTGGCCTGTCCGAACTGCGACGACCGCCGCACGTGCACCGCGTGCCAGGAGGGGCGCACGTGCCACGGGCACTGGCGTTACCTGCTCTCCAACACCGGCAGCCTGCTCCACCTGCAGTGCCCGTCCTGCACCCACGTCTGGACCCACGAGACCCATTTCGGCGCCACTCGGTCCGACCCGCCGGCCTGAGGCGCCCGTCCGGCTCGTCGGCCCAGGGCGCCGGTCTGACGCGCCGGTCCGACGCGACGGCCTGACATGTCGGCGCGAGGTGCCCGCGCGGCGAAGGCGCGCGGCGTCGGCAGGAGTCGTCGGCGCAATGCGGCTCGTGCTGCGGCTCAGGGAGCCGTGAACAGGGTGGGGAAGCGGGGCGCCAGCCACGGTTTGGGGCCCCACGCGAGAACCTGCCCCTGGGCGATGGCACGCCAGGGATTCAGCCGGCCCAGAGCGATGAGCAGGAAGGCGACGGGTTCGAGGAGGATGGTGCAGTCGGTACGGTGCGCAGGCGTCCCCGCCGTCACCTGCACGGCGCCGTCGGCCAGGGACACGCCGAACGCCTCGCCCCCGCGCAGCCGGATCCGGTAGCGGGCCGTGAGACCGGCCGTGGCCGCGGAATCCGCGACGCGCGGCATGACCGAGAGCATGAACGGCATGCACAGGCCCACCCGTGCGCGGTCGACCATGTGCGGACGGTTCAGGGCGCGGGCGAGGTCGTATCCGTGGCCCAGCATGTGCGTGAGCAGGTAGGACGCGAGAACGGACCGCTGCATGGGACCCAGGGGCGTGTCCGGTACCGGGTCGTCGGCGCTCCCGCCGGCCGTGGGCCGTTCCAGGGCGTCCAGGAACGCCTCGGCCTGATCCGTGATCATCGCCGCCAGGGGCTCCGCCCGGCGCTCCCCGAAGGTGTCGAGGGACTGTGCGTTGGCCGCGGCCAGGCTCTGGGGTGTGCCGTCCCCGTAGGGGCGCTCGCGTCCGGCCGCCAGATCGGCCATCAGCTCGTTGGCCAGGGCCAGGTGGGCGGCCGCTTCGCCGAGGGTCCACTCCGATCCGGGCACTGCGAGCGCCGTGTCGGGCGCGGCCCGCACCAGCGCGGCGATCTCCTCGGCGGTCCCTCGGATCGCCTGTCCCAGCCCGTCGGGCAACGCCCCTGAACCGTCCTGTCGTACCGTCCCGTGCACGCCGTCTGATCCCCTCCCGCCCGGCACGCGTCACGCGCCCGTGGAGCCGGTACCCAATCAGACTCGAGGGGCGCGCGGCAAGCCCCCGCGCGCCCCCCGCCCGGTCCTGGCGGTCAGCGGCTGCCCGTCCAGGTGTGGGCCACGTCGATCACCAGATGGTCGGGCAGTTGGAGCACCCGGAACGGCAGGCGGGCGCGGACACCGAGACCGATCTGCGTCTCGCCCTCGAAGCTGCCGGCGAACCGGGTGTCCCTGAAGGCGCTGTAGCCGCTGAGGTGCACGCCGGGAAGGGATCGTCCGACCCGTCCCGGGTAGGTGGCCGCGCCGGTCGCCGGGTCGTAGCTCGGCGCGCCGACGTGGATGTCGAGCACGGCCCCGCCGCCGACCGGGATGTACCGGCCGCTGGCGGTCTGGTGGAGCCGGTCGACGTATCTGACGTAGTAGCCGATGTGGCCGCCACCACCGGGGACGTCGATCACCAACCGGTCGAAGCAGTCGTGTCGGCCGGTCCTGATGTTCTCCAGGGGTACGGCTCCGGCGGTCGCGCCACCCTTGGCGCCGCTGCCCCAGCCGGTCGGGCAGGCGGCGGCGTGCGTGGTGGCTGCCGGTGCGGCGCCCGCCGCCGTCGTCGCCGCGGCCCAGCCGGTCCCGGCGAGAACGAGTGCCGCTATCGCGGCTCCGATTCGTTGCATGATGTCCCCCTTGGTCGAGCCATCCTGTTATGGGATGAGACATACGGGTGTGAGGGAAGGTTGCACGCCCAGGGGGCCGGATTTCCGGGAAATCCGGCTGTCCTGCCGAGCGGCCACCCTCACGACCGGGACGCCCTCGTGCGGCGCTGCCCTCTCGGCCCGCACAGCAGCCGGTGCGTCGGGCTCACGGCAGCCGGCTTCGGACTCACGGCAGCCGGTGCTCCGGATCTCAGGGCCGCCGAGGCGGCTCGTCGGGAGTGGGAGGCAGGGCGAGGTGCGCGAGATCACCCGGCCGCGGTGTTGTCACCGGCCACAGCGGAGCGGCGGTCCCGTCGGCGAGCGCGGCCGGGGCGTCGGTGAGGTTCATGCGCTCCCGCAGGCGGCCGTAGAAGTCCATCGGGCCCAGGCGGACCGCCTTGAGCCTGCGGGGAGCGGCGTACACACCGATCCAGTCCCCGGGATCGAGCACCCCCCGGATCTGGCCGTCGATACTGACGGCGGCCTGGCCCGACCGTTCGAGCACGCGGAATGCGATCGGCTCGTCGGGGGCGGCCACGACCGACCGGTTGAACGTCATGTGCGGGGCGACCGGGGTGAAGACGAGGCCCTCGGCTCGGGGCGAGACGACCGGACCGCCGGCGGCGAAGCTGTACGCGGTCGAGCCCGTGGGCGTGGCCACCAGCAGCGCGTCGGCGGAGTAGGACGCGAGGAGCCGGCCGGCCAGGTAGACGCCGACCGACACCTGCCGGTCCCGGGCCAGCTTCTCCACGACCACGTCGTTCAGCGCGGTGACGTTGAGGGCGACGCCCCAGTCGTCACCGGTCTCGCAGTCCATGCGCACCCGGGGCGGCGGCAGGAGCGGGCCACGGCCGTACCGCACCAGCTCCTCCATGCGCTGGGGCACCTCCAGCCGACACGACGCCCGCAGGGTCAGGAGCATCCGGCTCTCGACGTTGATCCGCCCCTCCTGCACGGCGTCCAGCGCCGTGCGTACCGCAGGGGCGGGCACCTCGGTCAGGAACCCCACCCGCCCGAGGTCGACGCCGAGAACCATGACGTCGTTCTCGGCCGCCAGCCGGGCACCGCGCAGGAAGGTCCCGTCGCCGCCCAGGGTGACGATCAGGTCCGGATCGCCCGCGGCGTCCATCTCCTCCTTGGCGCTGTGCCGTGCACCGCTGCGCCACACGTCGATGTCGGTGCACCCCACGGCGCGCTCGGCGCACCACTCGCGCACGGCCGCCGCCGCAGTCACGGCCTCCGCCCGTCCGCTGTGCACGACCAGGCCGACACGGTTCACCGTCATACCCGACTCCCAGCAGGCTCGCCCAGGGGGCCATCCTCACCGCGAACCGGGCCGACCCCTCACACGCCACGCCGCCCGGCGCGGTCCCGGGGCCGCCACCCGGGGCGTTCGTGTCGATCCGGCCCGGTTCTCGTCACCACCGTGTCACAGGTGATCCACAGCGGAACCCCTGGTCCGGCGCCCCTGTCTCCCTCCCTGAACACCGGCCCGGAGCCGGTCGACCTATGCACTTCGGACATCGGGGGGACCCATGCAGCACCGCAACACCATCCGCGTCACCGCGTCGGCAGTGGCCGCGATAGCGGCCGCACTGTCGCTGTCGGCCTGCCAGTCGGACGGCGGTGACGGCGCGGCCGACAAGCCCTCTCAGGCCCCGACCACGGTGGCGTCCTCCCAGGCCGCCTCCTCTTCGACGAGCCCGGGTACCGCGGGCTCGCGGCCCTCCGGCGGCACCTCGACCGCCACGGGTGCCCCGGCCTCTCCCGTGTCCGCCACGTCGGCAGCCTCGGCCCCGGCGTGTGCGGCGTCGGCGGTGAAGGCGAGCGCGTACCAGGCCGCAGACCGTCCCGTCGGCACGGGCGTCGGAGCGGCGGTGGTGGAGTTCACCAACGTCTCCGGCCGCAGCTGTGTCCTGAACGGATTCCCGTCGGTGGCCGGCGCGGGCAACGGCTCGCCCGAGCACAACAGTCCGCTCACGGTGACGCGCAAGGGTGCCGCCTCGGCGGTGCGGGTCGCGCCCGGCGGCAAGGCATGGGTGAAGCTGACCTTCGTGCAGGTGCAGGGAGAAGGCGACGGCTACTGCGTGTCCGGCGCGAAGCCCGTCGTGTACCCGACGCTGGTGGTCGGTCTGCCCGGGGCGGGGGCGCATCAAGTCGCGCTGTCCGACGGCCTGTTCGCCGAGTGCGACAACAAGGTCACGGCGACCGCGGCCTCGGCGGTGAAGCCTTCCTGACGCGCCCGGCTCCAGGCTGCCCCTGCTCGACGCGGGGGGCGGCCCGGACGGCTCGGGAGCGGGCCCTCAGCGGGCCTTCGTGGTGGAGACGGCGGTCCGGGCCGCCCGTTCCACGAGCGCGACGCCGTCCTTCATCGACTTGTTGCCGTCCGAGAGCACCGCGACCAGGTAGTGGTGCCCGCCGCTCGTGACCCTGCCCACGCTGTTGACGTCCCACAGTCCGGTCGTGTTGCGCTGCAGCCAGCCGTTCTTCAGCGCCCATCCGGAACCGGCGGCCGCCGAGACGCCCCAGGACTGGTCGGCGGCGACCTTGCTCATCAGCGTGCGGATGTACGCCCGGGAGGCGTCGTCGAGCGCCGTCCCGGAGCCCGTCTTCGTGGCCGCCCCGGTGTCGAACACCGTGAGCAGCAGACGTATCTGATCGCTCGCGGTGGTCCGGGTCAGTCCCCATTTGGCGCCGGGGCCGCCCACGGTGGAGGTCAGCCCGAGCCGCTTGTTCGCCGCCTGCAGGCCCGGGGCGAGCCCGATGCGCCGCCACAGGGCGTTCGCCGCCGCGTTGTCGCTGTGCTCGATCATCTTCTCCGCCTGGGCGCGCTCCTGCACGGTCAGGCCGTGCCCGGAGTCCCGCGCCTGGAGCAGCCTTGCGGCGAGGATGTCGACCTTGATGATGCTCGCCGTGTCGTAGGGGGTGTCGCTGCCGTACAGCGCGGGCTCGCGGCCCGTGCCCGCCAGGTCGAGCACTGCGGCCGTCACACGGGCCTTCCCCCGCGCCTGCACCGAGGAGGAGAAGTCCGCCGTGGTGGAGCCGGACGCCCCCGATGCCGCGGCCGCCGGGGCAGGGTTGAGCGCTCCGGCCGCGAGCGGCGCCGCCACCGCGGCCGCGAGTGCGCCGGAGAGAGCAGTGCGCCTGCCCGGGATCCACGGGCGCGACAGGGTGCGGGTGCGGTTCGGCATGGTGAGGAGCCTCAGCAGGTCGGGGCAGGGAACACAGCACGGCGAACGTAAACAAAACGCCCGCCGAGCGAAGTGACCGCTGCCACGAGGAGGGCCCTTTCGTGCCTTTTGTGACGAGAACAACACCGTGACCGGTCCCGACGCGCTGTGACCGGCCGGGCTTCGGAGCGCCCCTTGGACGACTCCCGGTATGCGTCCGACGGCGCCGTTCCGGTGTCCGCCGCAGCCGCCGGGGAACAATGTGACCAGAGGGGCGCCCCGGCCCCAGGAGGCGGCATGAGCACATCAGCGGAGCCAAGAGTGTCCGGTCTTGAAGTCCGGTCGATCGACTACGTCCCCCTCAACGAGCGGCACGGCAAGCTCTGGCATCTGGGCCCCCTATGGTTCATGTCCAACGCCCAGATCGCGACCCTGGCCGTGGGGCTGATCAGCATCACTGAGGGCGGCAACCTCATCTGGTCGCTGCTGGCCATCGTCGCCGGAACCGTCATCGGCACCTTCTTCATGGCCTTCCACTCGGCCCAGGGACCCCAGCTGGGCCTGCCGCAGATGATCCAGTCGCGGCCCCAGTTCGGCTACGTCGGCGCCCTCCTGGTGTGGCTCTTCGCCTATGTGCAGTACGCGGGATTCAATGTCTTCAACAGCGTCCTCGCCGCCGACGCCCTGCACACCACACTGCACGGCAGCGTCAAGTTGTGGGTGGTCGTGGTCACCGCGGTCGCGCTGGTCATCGCGCTGGTCGGGTACGACATCATCCACAAGGCGGAACGGATCCTGACGTACACCTTCCTCGTCGTCTTCGGGATCTTCACCGTGGGCATCCTGGTCACCCTCCACTATCCGGCGGGCTCCTTCGACCTCGGTGCCTTCAAGTGGACGCCGTTCCTGGCCCAGTTCGGGGTCGTCGCCGGCTATCAGATCAGCTGGGCCATCTACGTCTCGGACTACTCGCGCTACCTCCCGCCGGACGTGACGGTCAGGAAGACCTTCTACTGGACGTACTTCGGCTCCGCACTCGGCGGAATCTGGCTGATGGTGCTGGGGGCCCTGCTGGCCGCGTGGGCCGGCAAGGACTTCGAGACGATCGCGTCGATCAACGCCGCGGGCGACAAGGTGTTCGACGGCTTCGGCGCGCTCGTGCTGCTCTTCGCCACCCTCGGGCTGGTGTCCGTCACCGCGCTGAACATGTACGGCGGTTCACTGACCCTCATCAGCGCCATCGACTCGTTCAAGCGGGTCCGGCCGACGCTGGGCGCACGCCTGCTGACCATCGGGCTGACCGCAGCGCTCTCCCTGGTGGGCGCGCTGGCCGCGACCTCCAACTTCCTTGCGAACTTCAACAACTTCCTGCTGCTGGTGCTCTACCTGTTCATCCCCTGGACCGCGGTGAACCTGATGGACTACTACGTCGTGCGCCGCGGGCACTACGCCGTCGCCGAGATCTTCAACCCGAATGGGATCTACGGGCGTTGGGGCTGGCACGGCATCATCTCGTACCTGGTCGGATTCGCCGTCATGGTCCCGTTCTTCTCCGTCGGGACCCTGTACGTCGGCCCTGTTGCCAAGGCGCTCGGCGGGGCCGACATCTCCCTGTTCATCGGGCTGCCGGTCGCCGCGGGGCTGTACTGGTGGCTGACGCGCTCGATCGACGTGGCGGCCGAGACCCGGGTGGCCGAGGCGGAGGCGGAGGCCCTGGAGCAGGCGGCACACGAGCACCGCGAACCCTGACCGGCCCGGCGCTGAGGCACCGTGCCCGTACACCCCGGGGCGTGCACGATCGGGCCGCCGCCGGGGTGAACCTGTCCCTCGCACCCACCAGGTGCGGTGCCGGCCGTATCCGTGCACTGTGGGTACACCGGCGCGCACGCGCGAAGGCCCCTTTCCTCCGCTCTGCGCAGGGACGGCGGCGAGCCGCGACGCCGGGAGTTCCCAGCAGGAAGTCCGGGTCGTGCGCCGGTCTTTCCGGCAGCCCGGGTCATGCGAGGAGATGCGATGTCCGACGCCGTAGCACCGGTCCAGCCGGTCCTGGAACCCGCCGCCACCGATCTCGCGCAGGCGACCGCGAAACCTCCGTACCTGTTCGACCTGCCCCCGGCGGAGGGCCGCAAGGCCCTCGACGAGCTGCAGTCCGGCGACATCGGGAAGCCGGCCGTCGACGAGGAGTGGATCACCGTCTCGGGCGGCCCCACGGGCAGCGTCCGGGCGCGGATCGTCAAGCCCGCCGGCGCCGTCGGCACCCTCCCGGCGATCCTGTACATCCACGGCGCCGGATGGGTCTTCGGCAACGCCCACACGCACGACCGCCTGGTGTGCGAAATCGCCGTAGGCGCCGACGCGGCGGTCGTCTTCCCCGAATACGACCTGTCGCCCGAAGCCCGCTATCCGGTCGCCATCGAGCAGAACTACACCGTCGCCCAATGGGTCGTGGAGCAGGGCGCCACCAAGGGCCTCGACGGCACGCGGCTCGCCGTTGCCGGCGACTCGGTCGGGGGCAACATGACGGCCGCCTTCACGCTGATGGCCAAGGAGCGCGGCGGCCCGGCGCTGGTCCAGCAGGTGTTGTTCTACCCGGTCACCGACGCGGACTTCGACACCGGCTCCTACCACCAGTTCGCCACCGGCTACTACCTGCGCCGTGACGGCATGCAGTGGTTCTGGAACCAGTACACGACCGACGAGGCCGACCGGGCCCGCATCACCGCCTCGCCGCTGCGCGCCACCACCGACCAGCTCAAGGGCCTGCCGCCCGCGCTCGTCATCACCGCTGAGGCCGATGTGCTGCGCGACGAGGGCGAGGCGTACGCGAACAAGCTGCGCGAGGCGGGCGTCGCCGTCACCGCCGTGCGCTTCCAGGGGATCATCCACGACTTCGTGATGCTCGACGCCCTGCGCGACACGCACGCCGCCCGGGCCGCCACCACCCTGGCCACCGGCACGCTGCGCGCGGCCCTGCACTCCGCCTGAGGGCGGGGGAGAACCGCCGGATCGAGGCGACCGCCATCCCTCGTGCTGCCGTCCCTCGCGCCGGCGTCCCTCGTGCTGCCAGTCCCTCACACCGTCGTCCTCGGCCATGGCGCGCCGCCGAGCGGTTTCGTATCTGGTTGGCCGAGACGGC
>NZ_JBFAET010000239.1:0-12188 GCF_040642095.1 Streptomyces sp. NPDC020362 | reverse complement strand
AGGGCGGTTGCACGGGTGCCCCTGTGAACCTTGGGAGATGGCACCATGACCCAGCAGTCAGTGGAGCCCAGGACCGCAGCCGACGACGCGGGCGATGGCAGCCGCGTCCCGGCCGGGCGGTCCTGGCTCGATCGGTACTTCCACATATCCAGAAGAGGATCGTCGGTCTCGCGAGAGGTCCGCGGCGGCATCACCACCTTCATGGCGATGGCCTACATCCTCCTGCTCAACCCCCTCATCCTGTCCGGCAAGGACGCGGCGGGGGACACGATGGGCCAGAAGGCCCTGATCACGGCGACCGCGTTCGCGGCGGCCTTCACCACGCTTCTGATGGGCTTCGTCGGCAAGGTGCCACTGGCCCTCGCCGCCGGCCTCTCCGTCTCCGGCGTCCTGTCCTCGCAGGTCGCTCCGCAGATGACCTGGCCGCAGGCCATGGGCATGTGCGTGATGTACGGCGTGGTCATCATGCTGCTGGTCGTCACCGGCCTGCGTGAGATGATCATGAACGCGATCCCGCTCGCGCTCAAGCACGGCATCACGATGGGCATCGGCCTGTTCATCGCCCTCATCGGCCTGTACAAGTCCGGCTTCGTGCACCAGGGCAAGGCCACCCCGGTCAGCCTCGGCCCCGCGGGCCAGCTCACCGGCTGGCCGGTGCTGCTCTTCGCCGGCACCCTTCTGCTGATCTTCATGCTCCAGGCCCGGAACATCCCCGGCGCCATCCTCATCGGCATCATCTCCGGCACCGTCGTCGCCGCGGTCCTCAACGCCGCCGGCGTCATCGACCCCAAGCAGTGGGCGAACGGCGCCCCCGAACTGCACGGCAGCGCGGTCTCGATGCCCGACTTCTCACTCTTCGGCCATGTCGAGTTCGGCGGCTGGGGCAAGGTCGGCGCGATGACCGTGGGCATGATCGTCTTCACGCTCGTGCTCGCCGGCTTCTTCGACGCCATGGCCACCATCATCGGCGTCGGCACCGAGGCCGAGCTGGCCGACGACAAGGGCCGTATGCCGGGCCTGTCGAAGGCACTGTTCATCGACGGCGCCGGCGGTGCCATCGGCGGCGTGGCGGGCGGCTCCGGGCAGACGGTCTTCATCGAGTCGGCCACGGGCGTCGGCGAGGGCGCCCGTACGGGTCTCGCCTCCGTCGTCACCGGCCTGTTCTTCGCGGCCTGTCTGTTCTTCACCCCGGTCACCGCGATCGTCCCGCAGGAGGTCGCCTCCGCCGCCCTGGTGGTCATCGGCGCCATGATGCTGATGAACGCCCGGCACGTGGACTGGGCCGACCGCGCGACCGCCATCCCGGTCTTCCTGACCGTCGTCCTGATGCCGTTCACGTACACCATCACCACAGGTGTCGCCGCGGGCGTCATCTCCTACGTGGCCATCAAGGCCGCCCAGGGCAAGGCCCGCGAGATCGGGGCCTTCATGTGGGGTCTGACGGTCATCTTCCTGGTGTACTTCGCGCTCCATCCCATCGAGGGCTGGCTCGGCGTGCACTAGCCGCCCCGAGTGCCCTTCCACACAACCCCGTTAGGAGACCGAGAGATGCTGGACATCGCCGAGGAGCTGAACCGGTGGGTCGAGCAGGGCCGTGACTTCGCCGTCGCCACCGTGGTGGCCGTCGGCGGCAGCGCCCCGCGCCAGCCCGGCGCCGCCCTCGCGGTGGACGCCGACGGCACGGCCATCGGCTCGGTCTCCGGCGGGTGTGTGGAAGGCGCCGTGTACGAGCTGTGCCAACAGGCGCTGGAGGACGGCGAGACCGTTCTGGAGCGCTTCGGGTACAGCGACGAGGATGCCTTCGCCGTCGGCCTGACCTGTGGCGGCATCATCGACATCCTCGTCACGCCGGTCCGGGCGGACGGTCCCGCCCGGCCGGTGGTCGCGGCCGCGCTGGCCGCCGCCGCGCGTGGGGAGGCGGCGGCGGTCGCGCGGGTCGTGACGGGACCGGCCGACCTGATGGGCCGGGCCCTGCTCGTGAGGCCCGACGGCTCCCACGAGGGCGGCTTCGGCGCCCATCCGGAGCTGGACCGCACGGTGGCCGCCGAGGCCGGCGCCTTCCTGGACGCGGGCCGCACCGGCACCCTGGAGATCGGCGAGCAGGGTTCGCGCTGCGGCGCCCCGCTCACGCTCCTGGTGGAGTCCTCCGTCCCCGCTCCCCGGATGATCGTCTTCGGCGCGATCGACTTCGCCTCGGCCCTGGTGCGGGTCGGCAAGTTCCTGGGCTACCACGTCACGGTGTGCGACGCCCGCCCGGTGTTCGCCACCCGCACCCGCTTTCCCGAGGCCGACGAGATCGTCGTCGAGTGGCCCCACACGTACCTGGAGCGCACCGAGGTCGACGGCCGTACGGTCCTGTGCGTCCTCACCCACGACGCCAAGTTCGACGTGCCGCTCCTCCATCTGGCCCTGCGCCTGCCGGTCGCCTACGTCGGGGCGATGGGCTCCCGCCGCACCCACCTCGACCGCAACGAGCGCCTGCGCGCGGTCGGGGTCAACGAACTGGAACTGGCGCGCCTGCGTTCCCCGATCGGCCTCGACCTCGGCGCCCGTACGCCGGAGGAGACGGCGCTGTCGATCGCTGCGGAGATCGTCGCGAACCGGCGCGGCGGCAGCGGGGCGTCCCTCACCGGTGCCCACACCCCGATCCACCACGACCCGGCCTCGCGTCCGGCGGGGCTGATCGGGTCGGTGGCCTGAGGGGCCGGTCCCGGGGCCGTCACGGCCGCCGCAGCAGCCGGTTCACGGCCCGCCCGAACACCGCGCGGGCCGTGCCCTGCACGACGCCGTCGAAGAAGCGCGGCAGGAAGCGGATCCGCAGCTCCTCCCGCCACACCACGCGCGTGCGCCCGCCGGGCCCCGGCCCGACCTCGATCTCGGCCCACCCGAGGACGACCCGCCCGCGTTTCTCCAGCCGGCACAGCCCGGGGCCACCGTCCGCCGGCGGATGCCAGATCGTGACTTCCATGGGATCGTTGAAGGCGAGGGGGCCCAGGCCCGAACGGGCCACGAAGCGCGTGCCCTCCCGGGTCGGCTGTGGAGTGACCACGGTGACCCGG
This sequence comes from Streptomyces sp. NPDC020362, assembly GCF_040642095.1. Taxonomy (NCBI): domain Bacteria; kingdom Bacillati; phylum Actinomycetota; class Actinomycetes; order Kitasatosporales; family Streptomycetaceae; genus Streptomyces; species Streptomyces sp. NPDC020362. Next base: position 9,129 of record NZ_JBFAET010000239.1, on the reverse strand, counting down.
GTCAGCGGAACCACGGCACCGTGGCGGGGCCACTCCGTGAGCCGACGCCATGCCTCGTCCAGAGGGAGCGGGGCCGTACGTTCGAATGAGAAGGTGGGCACGGCACGATCGTAGGGAATGGGCGCCGACCACCTGCGCCTTCGCTCCCGGATCACCCGCTCGGCGCAGCCGGACGTCCGTGAGAAGTCGTATCCGGAAACCGCCGACGCGGGGCGGAGGGCAGACGGCCGCCCGTTCACGCTTCCTGCCATGGGCCGGGCAACCCGCCCGCCCGCAGGGGGAGTTGATCCACATGCCACTGAAGACCTACGGTGTCCTGATCGCCCGTGCCATCGGTACCCGGCGCGAGGGTGAGCGGGAAACTCCGCACTATCAGATCCACCTCACCGACGACCGCGGAACGCACTACCGCGCCGCGGTCAATGTGCTCTCCCAGCAGGCACCGGCCGACCTGCTCTACCTGGTCGCCGACGACTTCCGGCACCCGGTGACCGGTCGTCTGGAGGAGCTGTCCGACGGCTGGAACCCGCTGCTGCCCGGTCCCGGAGGCCCGAACCTCGACTTCGTGCGCGGCAACCTCTTCGACCCGGCCGGCCTGCGCACGCTGCCGCCGGACGTCGCGGGCCCCGACAACGACCTCGCCGACCTCCTCGACCACTACGTGCGGCGCGCGGTGGACGACCCGGACGCACGCCTGCACCTCTTCGGCGCCCGCTTCGGCCCCGAACCGCACGTCAAGGACAAGGTGTTCGGGTTCCTGCCCGGCAACGGGGTCCACGACATCCATATGAACCAGGGCAACAGCGGGCGCTTCCTCGGCGACGACGGGGTCTGGCAGGACGGCGGACTGCTGCTGCACTTCCCCGGCCAGTCCCGCTGGGTCGGCATCTTCCTCGCCTTCCAGAGCCAGTCCTGGCACACCGACGACACCACCGGCCGCCCCCTCGCCGGGGTCGACGGCACCCGGCCCGGGCCCGGCACGCGGCCCGTGCGGATCGTGGCGGCGCTCGTCAACCCCACGGGCCCCGCGCCCGAGGCGGAGACCGTGACCATCCTCAACGCCTCGCCCGAGCCGGTCGACCTGACCGGCTGGCGCCTCGTCGCCCGGGAGGGCGCGGGCGTGCCGGTTCCCGCCGCGACACCCCTCGCACCGGGCGCCTTTGTCGCCGTACCCGTCGCCGACGGCAGCCGACTCACCGACCACGGTGGCGAGATCACCCTCCTCGACGCGTCGGGCCTCAAGGTGCACGGCGTCTCGTACACCGCCGAACAGGCCGCGCGTGAAGGCTGGTCCGTGGTGTTCTGAGCGGTGGCACGTCAGGGCCGGTACACCTTCCCCGGCTCGGCCTTGCCGGGTGCCAGCAGCTGAGGCACCGTCACGAAGACGTACCCGCGCGCCTTGAGGGCGTCGATGATGCCGGGAACGGCGGGCACGGTGCCCTGGTAGATGTCGTGCAGCAGGATGATCCCGTCCCGGGACGACTGCTCCAGGACCCGCTTCCTGATCAGCGCGGAGTCGGTGGTCTTGTAGTCGCTCGCGGTCACGCTCCACAGCACCTCGGCCAGGCCCTGCTCCTTGGCGATCCGGTGCACGTCGGCGTCGGTTCGCCCCTGCGGCGGGCGCATCAGGGTGGGCCTGCGTCCGATGAGCCGCTCTATCGCGTCGTCCGGCCGCTTCAGCTCCTCGCGTATCTCGGAGTCGGAGATCCGGGTGAGGATCTTGTGGTCCCAGGTGTGGTTCGCGACCTCGTGACCCTCGGCCGCCATCCGCTTGACCAGCTCCGGGTACTTCACGATGTGCCGCTTGCCGAGCAGGAAGAAGGTGGCCGGGACCTTCTTCTCCTTGAGGATGTCCAGCAGCCGCGCCGAGTTCTCGCTGGGCCCGGCGTCGAAGGTGAGCGCGATGCACTTGGCCTCGCGGCAGTCGACGGTCCCGAACCGGCCCGGTGCCCCGTGTGCCGCCTCGGCGCGGACCGAGCTGGGCGCGGTGGTGTCGACCTCCGCACACCCGGAGGCGGTCAGCGCCAGGAAGGCGGCGGCCGAGGCGAGGGCGGTCGGGCGCAACCTCCGGCGCCCTCGGTGCATCTTCTTGGATGCCGGGTTCGTCCCGGTCGACGTCGGAAATGACATGCCGGAACTATACACACAGTGTATAGTCGGTCTGATCGATACCCCCGGGGCGTTCCGGCGACAGGTCCGGCCGCCGTAGCACCATGGAGGTACGGGGGAGGAGAGGACCCCGGCGAGAGGACGAGCCCATGCGCTTCCGGGACCGCGCCGAGGCCGGACGGACCCTCGCCGGCCTGCTGAGCGAACTGAGTGAGAGGGGCGAGCTTCCCGACCCCCTCGTCCTGGCCCTGCCCCGCGGCGGGATCGCGGTGGCCGCGCCCGTCGCACGGGCCCTCGGCGCCCCGCTCGACGTGCTCGTCGTCCGCAAGATCGGCGCCCCGCACCACGAGGAGTTCGCCGTCGGAGCCCTCGCCCCGGGCGACGAGCCCCTCTTCGACGCGGACACCCTCGACCACCTCGGACTGACCGAACAGCGGCTCGCCCCGGTCGTGGAACGCGAACGGCGCGAGCTGGCCCGGCGCGAGCAGCTCTACCGCGGCGACCGGCCGCCCCCGGACCTGACGGGCCGTACGGTGATCGTCGTCGACGACGGCCTGGCCACCGGCGCCACCGCCCGCGCCGCCCTGCGCCACCTGCGGCACAGGGCCCCGGCCCGGACCGTCCTGGCCGTCCCGGTCGGTGCCCCCGACTCCCTCGATCTGCTCGCCGCCGAAGCCGACCTGGTCGTCTGCCCGCACCGGCCCGCCGCCTTCAGCGCCGTCGGCCAGTGGTACGACGACTTCGAGCAGCTGACCGACGCCGACGTGCTCGACGTGCTCCACGCGCTGCACGCCCGCTGAGAGACCGAGGAGCGAGGATGCCCGGGCTGGCCGAGGCGGAGGCGCGACGCCGGTTCACCGCGGCCCGTATCGCCCGGCTCGCCACCGTCGGCCCGGCGGGCCGCCCCCACCAGGTGCCGGTGGTCTTCGCCGTGCACACCGCCGACGGCACCGACCGGCTCGTGACCGCCGTCGACCACAAACCGAAGACCACCACCCGCCTCGCACGGCTCCGCAACATCGCGGCACACCCGCCGGTCTGCCTGCTCGCGGACGCCTACGACGAGAACTGGGACCGCCTGTGGTGGGTCCGCGCCGACGGCGAGGCCCGGATCCTGCCGCCCGACGCGTCCGACCCCGCCGTGCGGCACGCGTACGAGAACGCCGTGCGTCTGCTGCGGGCGAAGTACCCGCAGTACCGGGACCGTCCGCCGGACGGGGCGGTGATCACCGTCACGGTACGGCGGTGGACCGGATGGGAGGCGCGCAGACCATCCTGAGGCGGACGGGCGGGAGGCGCGCAGGCCAATCCTGAGGCGGACCGGGCGGGAGGCCTGCGGACCGCCCTGAGGCGGACCGGGCGGGTAGCCCGCAGACCAGCCTGGGACGGCGCCGGCCCGGCCGTCCGTGACAACCCCGTGCATACCAGTAGTACCGGAAGGCCACGCGGAGTAACCTCGGGTGACATGACGCGCACGGGGGAGCGAGCCGTCAAGTCGCGGTTACGGACACCACCTTGGATCGCCCGCATCGAAGAGCCGGACGGGCAGGTCCTCGGCGCGGGGGTGCTGCTCGCCCCCGACCGGGTGCTCACCGCGGCCCATGTCGTGCGCCCCGGCCGGCCCTACGTCGTCCACTTCGTCGGAGTGCCCGACGTACCCGGCGTCGCCGCCACGGCCGGCGCGGACGAGCACGTACCGCAGCGCAAGGACGCCTTCGGCGACCGCAGCGGCGATCTGGCCCTGCTCCGGCTGGCCGAGCCGCTGCCCGCCGAGCACACCACCAGGCTCTACCGGCTCGCCTCGCCGCACGGGCCCGTGAGCATGTACGGCTTCCCGGACGGCGACGACGGCGGCCGCTGGCACGGCGCCACCCTGGTCGCCGCCCGTGGCCGGGACAGCCAGGTGCAACTGCGACCGCAGTCCCCGGACGAACGCGCCGCCCCCGGCTTCAGTGGTGGGGGAGTGGTCGACCACGCCACCGACGAGGTCATCGGCATCGTCCTCAGCGTCGACGAGGGACCGGGCTCCGTCTTCAGCTACATGAGCCCCACCGAGACGATCCTGAGCCATCTGCCGCAGATCGCCGCCTGGACCGAGGGCGCCGAAGCCGTCGACCCGGCGCTGCGCACCGGCGCGAGCGGCGCCACCGGCCGGCTCGACGTGCCGTTCGCCACCGAACTCGCCTCCTGGTTCCGGGGCGAGGGCTGGCCGGTCCTCGTCACCGTGGTGCCCGCCCGCAGCCACCGCGCCTGGACCCTGACCCGCGCCGTCACCCTGGCCGACCGGGAACTGCGCACCCAGCAGAACACCAGCGCCTTCAGCCACGACCCGCCCGAGACCGTGCCCCCACCCGGAGGTCACGACCTCGCCCTGGACGTCGCGGCAATGACGGCCGACCAGGTGATGGACCGGATCGCGGGAAGGCTGGGGATCCGCGGCGACCCCCGGCCCGAACGGCTCGGCGCCCTGCGCACCCCGCTCGCCGCCGTCCTGGTCGGCGTCGACCAGGCCGCCGACCCCGACGACCTGCTGCGCCTGCTGGACCGGCTCGCCCAGCAGGGGGCCCGTCTGCTCCTGGCCTTCCGCCGCCGCGGCGGCCGCGCCGCCCAGGCCGCCGAATCCTTTGTCCAGCGCCCGCTGCACGCCCGCTGGACCCGGCTGCACCACGAACTCGACCGCATCGTGGACGAGCTGGGGCCCGCGCTCGACGAGCGACGCGACCGCGTCCTGCCGGACCCCGGCACCCGCACCCTGCTCGACCAGGCCGAGGCCGGCGTACGGCGCACCCGGATGCTGCGCGCCTGGGTCGCCCACACCCCCGAACGCGAGCGCGAACCCCGGCGGGCCGACCTGATGTTCACCTTCGAGGACGCTGCAGAACGCCGCAGGCAGCGTCTGGAACAGGCACTCTCCGTCCTCGACGCCCGGCTGCACCGCCGCGGGGAACTCCTCGGCCGCATCACCGCCGAGTGGCCGCTGTGCAGGGAGCGGGCCGCGGACCGGGGCGACCGGGTCGTGGTGGCCTACCGGCTCTACGAAGACGCCCTGTCCCAGCTGCGGCAGACCCCCTGCGACGTGGACCGGGCGGAGAGCGCCGTCGAGGCGTTCGTCGCATTCTGCTCCGGCACGGCACCCGGAAGGGAGGGCGCCCCATGACCTCGTGCATCCGGCCCGGCTGCGCGGGCCGCATCATGGGCACCGGCTACTGCGACACCTGCGGGCACCGGCACCGGGAACCACAGTCCGAGCAGCCCGTCGCACCGCCCCCGGCCACCGGCCCGGCCCCCGAGGCGCCCCCCGTCCCGCAGCCCACCCACGCCGTCGCCGGCGTCGGCGAACTCGACCAGCACGCGCTGGTCCGGCTGCCCGACGTCCCGGTCCCCGGGGGCGGGCTCGTCGAGGACCCCCGGCCGCCCACCGGCGGCCGCCGCTGCGGCGCGAACGGCTGCACCACGACCGTCGGCATCGGCTACGGCGGCCAGCCCGCCCGAGCCACCGGCCGCTGCCCGCGCTGCGGCACGCCCTACTCCTTCCTGCCCCAGCTGAACAAGGGCGACGTGGTCGCCGGCCACTACCGCGTCCTCGGCTGCCTGGCCCGCGGCGGCCTCGGCTGGATCCACCTCGCCGAGGACACCCGCGCCGACGGCTACCGCGTCGTCCTCAAAGGGCTGATCAACGTCCACGACGCGCTCGCCCGCCGCAACGCCGTCGAGGAACGCCGCTCGCTCACCGATCTGCACCACCCCGACATCGTCCGCATCATCACCTACGCCGAACACGAGGTCAGCGGCAGCCCGCCCACCGGCTACCTGGTCATGGACTACATCGGCGGCCGCTCCCTGCAGCAGCTCTTCGACGCCGACGACGCCGAGCGGATCTTCCACGGCCGCCCCCGCCTCGACCACGTCCTCACCTACGGCTGCAAGATCCTCGGCGCCCTGCAGTACATGCACGAACGCGGGCTGCTCTACTGCGACATGAAACCCGCCAACGTCATCCACTTCGGGCGGGCCGTCAAGGTCATCGACCTCGGTGCGGTCCGCGCGATCGGCGACCGCGGCTCGGCCTACGTCTACACCGCGACCTTCGCGCCGCCCAAGGAGGAGGTCGACAGCCGCGGCTGGCACGTCGACAGCGACCTCTACACCGTCGGCATGACCCTGCAGGCCCTGGCCCGGGGCACCGAAGCGGCCCGCGGTCTCGCGGGCGACTCCTTCCGCCGCCTCATCGACCGCGCCACCCACGCCGAGCCCCGCGCCCGGTTCCGCTCGGCCGCCGAGATGTCCCGGCAACTGTGGGAGGTGCTGCGCGAGTTCCGCTCGCTGCAGTTCGGCGAGCAGCTGCCCGAGAGCTCCACCCGGTTCCGCGCCACCGAGGCCGGCCTGCACGCCGGACTCGGCGCGATCCCCTCCCTGGACCACTGGACCCGCCGCCTGGGCGAACACCCCGCCGGCCTGGACGTCTCCCCGCCCCCGGCCACCGAGGCCGCCGGCGCCCTCCCCGAGCCGGTCCCCGACCCCGACGACGGCGCCGCCCTGCTGCTGGACACCTTCCCGCCCGACGCACCCGACCGGGTCGCCCGCCAGTGGCCCCGCGAATCCCGCCTCGGCACCCCCGAGACCGCACTGTGGCTGTGCCGCGCTCACCTGAGACGGGGCGAGCAGGGCGAGGCCGAGAACTGGCTGGCCGAGGCCGCCACCCAGCTCGGTGAACGGGCCGCAGCCTACGACTGGCGGATCGCCTGGCACCGCGGTGTCCTGCACCTGAGCAGGGCCGAGGTGCGGGAGGCCGGCAGCTGCTTCGAGGCGGTCTACCAGGCGCTGCCCGGCGAGTACGTGCCCAAGCTCGCCCTCGGCCACTGCGCCGAACACGGCGGCGACCAGCGCACCCTGCGCGCCATGCGGTTCTACGAAGCCGTGTGGGCACGCGACTTCGCGCACACTGCCGCCGCGTTCGGCCTGGCCCGCGGCCACCTGGCCACCGGTGACCGGGACGCGGCCGTACACGTCCTCGACGACGTCCCCGCCACCTCCCGCCACCACGACGCCGCCCGCATCGCGGCCGTCCGCATCCGCGCCGGCATCCTGCACGGCAGCCCGCCGTCGGCGGCCGACCTGCGGGACGCGGACCGGCGGCTGCCCGAGCTGCACCTGGACGGCGGCGCCGCAGACGGCGAGTCACGGGCCCGGCTGGTCGCCGAGGTCCGCGAGAACGTCCTGCACTGCCGCCCCGCGCAGGGCTGGGGACCCGAGTTCCCCGCCGGCGGGCTGCTCGGCTCCGGCGACGTGGAGAGCCTGCGCGTCCTGCTGGAGCAGTCCTTCCGGAACCTGGCGGCCCAGGCGCGCACCGCGGGCGAACACGGCCGGCTGCTCGACCTGGCGCACGCGGTGCGGCCGATGACCACGTTCTGAGCACGCACAGCCCACAGGAGCACGCAGCAGCCCACAGGGAAGCGAGGGGACGCAACCATGAGCGTCGCCGGACACGCCGGGAACGCCGGGAACGGCGTCGAGGTGACTCTCGCGGTCGGCCAGCAGAAGGATCTGCCCGCCGTGCCCGCCGCGGCCGGGCACCCGCCCGGCCGCGAGATGCACGCCATCCTGGAGATCGCGGTCAGCGGCGGCGGCGCCCCCGGGACCGCCACCGGGCCCGCCCGCGGCAGCGGACCCGCACTCGCCGAGGTGCTGATCGTCGACACCTCCCGCTCGATGCTCCACCCGGCCGACAAACTGCACGCGGCCAAGGACGCCACGGCCGCCGCGATCCGGCTGCTGCCCGAGGGCACCGCCTTCGCCGTGCTCTCCGGCCGGTTCGACGCCACCGTGGTCCACCCAGGGCCCGGCCGTACGGTGCTGGCCGTCGCCGGGCCCGCCGAGCGCGAGGCCGCCGAACGCGCCGTACGGATCCTGGAGGCGGACGGCGGCACCGCCATCGGCACCTGGCTCGACCTGGCCCGGCGGCTGCTCAAGCAGCACTCCGCGCCGATCAAGCACGTCCTGCTCCTCACCGACGGGCGCAACGAACACGATCACCGCAGCGCCGTGCGGCTGGACACCGTCCTCGACGCCTGCGAGGGCCGGTTCGTCTGCGACGCCTGGGGGATCGGCGACGACTGGGACGCCGACCTCCTGCTGCGCATCACCCGGCGGCTGCACGGCCGGGCCGGAGCGGTCCGCCGGGAGTCCGAACTGCCCACCGCGTACGAGGAACTGGTCGGCGGACTGCTGGGCACGGCCGTACCCGAACTGCGCATCAAGCTCACCCCGACCCCCGGCACGGTGATCCGCCAGGTCAAGCAGGTGGTGCCCAACGAGCAGGAACTCCTCGCCACCGGCGACGGGTTCGGCGAACGCGGCGCCGAGTACGTCACCCGGGCCTGGGGCGAGGAGGCCCGGCACTTCCAGGTCGTCCTGACCGCCGACCCGACCGGCCGCGAGATCGGCGAGGACCTCCAGCTCGCCGCCGTGGACGTGGTCGTCCCCGACTTCGGGCGCACGGTACGGCTGCCCGCGCCGCAGCCGATCCTGGTCCGCTGGACCGACAACCCGCTCGACGCCTCACGACAGCACCCCGGGGTCCGCCGTCACGAGCTGTACCAGCAGGCGAGCGCCGCCGTCGCCCGGGCCTACCGGGCCTGGCTGCGCCGCGCGGACGGCCGGGCGACGGCGGACCGGGAACTCGCCCGGGCGCTGGCGCTGGCCGCGGAACTGGGCGACACCCCCCTGCTGGACGCACTGCGCCGCGTCGAGGCCGCGCCGGGCGCGGGCCGTGTCCGCGACGGTCTCAAGGACGTCGACTGGCAGCACCTGATCCTCTCCAGCGCCATGACCACACCCCCGCGACAGCCGGCCGCAGGCGTCCAGGCCGCCGGCCCACCCGAGGCCGGTCCACCGGACCCGCCCGGCCCCGACGAACTCATCGAGTGCCCGGACCGCTTCGACGCCCGTGATCTCCAGTTCCCGTCCGCTGCGCAGGTCCTGCGAGGGCCGGTCACAGCGCGGGCACCAGAAGAACGGCGG
>NZ_JBFAET010000238.1:0-12193 GCF_040642095.1 Streptomyces sp. NPDC020362 | reverse complement strand
CTGGACCGTGCGGCCGTAGCCGACCAGCAGAAAGGCGACCGGGTCGGCGGAGATGACGCAGTCCACCGGATCGCCGGCCGGCGTCACCCGCGCTGTGCCGTCACGCACGACGAACCGGTGGCGCGGGCCGCCCCGGAAGCGCAGCTCGTAACTGACACGCAGCCCGGCGGTGCGCCGCCGGTCCACATACCCGGCGGCCATGGCGAGCACCCCCTCGACGACCAGCTGCGCCTCGCGCCGTTGGATCCGCCACGGGACCTGCACGGCCCGCGCGACGTCGAGGCCGTGCACCAGCTGTTCACCCAGCAGAGCGGCCGTCATCACGGGCGCGGTCATGGTCAGGCCGTTGGTGGTCAGGATCGGTTGCGCGGGCGGCAGGCCGGCCACTGCCGCGGCGAACTCCTCGACACCGGCCTCGAGGGCGTCGGCCAGCACGGCCGGGTCACGCTCGGTGAACTCCGCCAGCGCCCGGGCGTTGGCGGCGGCGTTCACCTCGCCGGGCGCCGCCCCCGGACCGACGGTCAGTGTGTTGAGGACGTCCTGGGCCCTGGCCGTACCGGCGGCGAACCCGGTGTAGTGACGCACCTCCGCCACCAGGTGCGCGGCGGTCTCGGCGACCGTCCACTCGAGACCCGGCACCCGTGCGCCGGGGGTGGGCACCGTGCGCAGCAGAGCGGCGGTGCGGGCGGCCTCCCGCCGCAGATCGGCGGAGGTGGGGCTGAACCGCGGGTCCATGGCGCTCACCACACCCGCAGGCCGCGCAGCACCGGCTGCAGCCGCGGATCGCCGAAGCAGTCGACACCGGGCGCGTCCGGCTCGGCACGTCCGGTGATCCAGCGCACGAAGTCCTCCGCGTCGGCGACCACCCGCGCGGTCCGGCCGCCCGTGCCCAGCCGGATGGTTCGCCTGACGGCGCCCTCCACCACGAAGTCCACCGAGCCGGCCAGTTGCGCCACGGCCGTGCGGTTCTGCTGCGGCAGTGCCGCCTCGATCCAGTCCAGCGTCGGCCCGAGGCGCAGCGCGTCGGCGGGCGGCGGCGGTCCGGTAAGCGGCCCGCGCGGGCCGAAGAGGTCGTACCGGATGTGCACGAAGTGATCGAAGACGAAGGCGCAGGGCAGCGTCGCCGCCGGATAGGTGCCCACGTCGCCCAGGTCCACCTCGCGGGCGCTGTCGCGGGCGAGGGCTGCGAGGGCGGCCGACGCCTGCTCGCCGGCCTGTGCGTAGTCCGCGACGATCCGTTCCGTCGGCCAGGCACGCCGTGCCTCGACGTACACGTCCTGTGCGCGTTCCGCGGGCAGCCCCGTGGCGTCGGGCAGGGACGAGGGGGCCACCACCTTGGTGAACAGCGCCCCCAGATGGGTGACGACGTCGCGCACCGACCAGCCGGGACAGCCGCTGTCGGCCTTCCAGTCGGCGTCGGTGAGCTCCGCGCAGACCTCGAGTAAGGCGTCGCGGTCGGCCCGCAGCGCCGTCATCGCGTCCGTGGACATGTACTCCTCCTCGGTGGGACCCGACGGGTCCCTCGTACCTGTGTTGAAGTGCCTGGATGCCCGTCCAGGTCTATCAATCAGGCCCGGATCGCCTCCAGTACGCCGTCCCACAGGCGGGTCCGGGCCTCGAGCGCGCGGGCGACCGTGTCCTCGCACTGGCGCCACCTGTCCTGGTCGTCGCCGCACAGATCGGCCAGCATCTGCATGGCCATCGGCGTGTGCTCCTCGCCGTCCACCTCGATGTGCCGCTCCAGATAGTCGACGAAGGAACGAAGCCGGTCGCCCTCATTCCTGTTGACCGTGACGACCTTGTCGAACATGTCCGGGATCAGGTCCTCACGGCCGAAGGCGAACGCCGCCGCCTGGCAGTGCACCGGGGCGTTCTCGATGAAGTCCCAGGTGGTGGTGGCGAATTCCAGGGCCGGTGCGGGGGCGCCCGCCTCCTTCAGCGAAGGCAGCACCGGGCGGCCGTCGCTCAGCAGCTCCAGCAGCGTCTCGATGGGACCGGTGTCGGCCCCCGCCTCCGCCATCCCCCGCAGGTACAGCTCGAAGTGGCTGAGGAAACCGTCACCGAGTTCGTCGCTCTCCTCGACCAGCACGATGTCGTTGATGAGTCGCCGACTGGCGGCCGGCCCGCCCGGCAGCCACGGAACCGAAGTGCAGGTCAGCTTCTGCTGAAGGGACTTGAGCAGCGACATGAAGTCCCACACCGCGAAGACGTGGTGCTCCATGAACGTCGTTACCGCGTCCAGCCGGTCCAGGCTCCGGTAGAGGGGGTGGGCCACCACACGGCTGCGGGCCGCGTCGGCGGCCTGCTCCAGGCGGGCGATCCCGGGGTTGTCGATCTCCCAGTCGTAACGGGACATGGTTCTCCTCAGGGACGGGCGGCGCCGCCGGGTGTCGCTGCGCCGCGCGGGTTCGTGTCGGGGTCGGTGTACAGGGCAGGTCAGACGGGCAGTACGGCGGACCAGTCGACGGGGGCGCCGTGCGTCCAGGCCGCGGCCGCCGAGCGCAGGAACCGGTCCGTGCCCCCGTCGTTGCGCCGGAGGGACTCGATCACCTGGCTGCCGGGAACCTCGTCGAGGATCCGCTGCAGCCCGCGGACGAGCACCGGGTGCGGGCTGCTCTCCACGAACCGCACATGTCCGTCGGCCGCCGCCGCGCGGACGGTGGCCTCGAACCGCACGGTGTGCCGCAGATTGCGGAACCAGTAGGCGGCATCCAGTTCGGTGCCGTCGAGACGGCAGGCGGCGACCGACGAGTAGTAGGGCAGCCGGCCCGGCCGGGCGGTGACACCGGCGATCCCGGCGAGGAGGTCGTCACGGATCCGGTCGATCTGCGGCGAGTGCGAGGGATAGTCGACCTTGACCATGCGCGCCCGCAGCCCCTCCTCGGCACACACCCGGACCAGTTCCTCCAGGGCCGGCACATCACCCGAGACCACCAGGTTCCCCGGCCCGTTCTCGGCGGCGATCGCCAGCCGGCCGGACCGCTGGGCGACGTAACGGGCCGTCCACTCCCGCGGCATGGGCACCGAGAGCATGCCGCCGCAACCGGCCAGGCTGCGCAGCACCTTGCCGCGCATGACGACGATCCGGACCGCGTCCTCCAGGCTCAGCACCCCGGCCACGTGCGCCGCGGCCAGCTCGCCCTGCGAGTGACCGATCACGGCGGTGGGCGTGACACCATACGCCTCCCACTGCGCGGCCAGCGCCACCATCACCGCGAACAGGGCGGGCTGTACGACCTCCACACGATCCAGGAGGTCCTCGCCCGCCTCGCCGGTGACGGCGTCGAGCAGCTTCCAGTCGGTCCAGCGGGACAGCTCCGCGGCGACCGCGTCGATGCGCTCGCGGAAGACCGGCGACTTCTCGTACAGGTCCGCGGCCATGCGCGGCCACTGTGACCCCTGACCCGGGAAGACCAGCGCGGTACCGGCCCCTTCGGCCGCCTCGCCGGTGACCAGGGCGTCGTGGGCGAGGCCCTCGGCAAGGGCGGTGAGGCCGCCGGCCAGCGTGTCGCGGTCGCCCGCGAGGACCACCGCGCGGTGCGGTCCGGCCGGGCCCGCGGTGAAGCCCCGGACCAGCCCGGCGGGCGTGAGGCCGGGGCGCGCGGCGAGCCTGCCCGCGGCCGCGGCCGCCAGCGCTGCCAGCTCCGGCGGGGTGGGCGCCCCCAGGGGGCACGGGAGGGTGGACGGGGTGTACAAGGGGACCTCCGGTGTGCTCGGTGGGTCGGTCGGTCAGTGCCCCATGCCGAGGCCGCCGTCGACCGGGACCAGGGCGCCCGTGATGTAGGAGGCCGCGTCCGAGGCGAGGAAGGCGACCGCGGCGGCCACCTCGGCCGGTTCACCGAAGCGGCCGGCGGGGATCTGGGACACCAGGTCCGCCCGGAACTCCTCGGACAGGCCCGCGTTGATGTCGGTCGGGACGAATCCGGGCAGCACCACGTTGGCGGTGATGCTGCGCGAGCCCAGCTCCCGGGCCATCGCCCGCGCCATACCGGTCATACCGGCCTTGCTCGCCGCGTAGTTGACCTGCCCGGGGGCGCCGCGCACGGCGGCGACCGAGGAGATCAGCACGATGCGGCCCCAGCCGCCACGCAGCATGCTGCGCACGGCCCGCCGGGCGACCCGGTAGGTGCCGGTGAGGTTGGTGTCCAGCACCCGGCTGAAGTGCTCCTCGCGCATGCGCAGCAGCAGCACGTCGTCGATGATCCCGGCGTTGGAGACCAGCACCTCGACGGGGCCGTTCGCCTCCTCTGCCCGGACGAAGGCCTGCTCGACCTGCTCGGGCACGGTGACGTCGCAGCGTACGGCGAGCAGGTCCGGGTCGGGCGGGCCGGAGGCGCGGCAGGTGACGGCGACCCGGTCGCCCCGGTCGCGGAAGGCGCGGGCGACGGCGAGACCGATGCCGCGATTGCCGCCGGTGACCAGTACCGACCTTCCCATCGGGTGCTCCCTCGTGTGGCGACGGTGTGCTGACGGTGTGAGCCGTCCGGTGACGGCGTCGGTGCCGTGAGCCGGGCGGAGCCCGTACGGCGCGTGACGGGGCGGGGTCGCGTGGCCGCCGGGACGTCGGCAGGACTGCGGCGGTCAGGCGAACGACGCGACCTGGTGCGGTAGTCGGGCGGAGGGGACCGGCTGGACGGTCATGATGCGGTCGCGGCCCTCGCCGCCGCGGTGGAGCAGGTCGGCCAGCACCCGCCGCGGTGCGCCCGGTGCCGTGGCGGCCTGCTTCAACTGGGCCAAGGCGGCAGAGAGTTCGTCGATCAGGGGCTCCAGGGCGGCGGCGACGGCCCCCGCGTTGCTGCCGAGGATGTCGCTCCACAGCCCCGTCTCACCGGCCGCGATCCGCGTGGTGTCACGGATTCCCGCGCCGCACAATTCGACCACCTCCTGCGGTGCGGCACCAAGTGCCGACGCGAGGGCGCTCGCGACGACATGCGGGGCATGTGAGGTCAGGGCCACCGCACGGTCGTGCTCGGCGGCGGCCATGACGACCAGCCGCCCCCCGCATGCCTCGACCAGATCCAGCGCGGCGGCCAGCGCCGCGGCACCGGTGCGCCGGTCCGGGGTGAGCACCCAGGGGCGGCCCACGAACAGCTCGGCGCGCGCAGCCTGCGGACCCGACTGCTCCGAGCCGGCCATGGGGTGCCCGCCGACGAAGCACTCCAGCGAGCAGCCGGCCGCCACGGCGGCCCGGTGCACCGACTCCTTGGCACTGCCCACGTCGGTGTAGCAGCGGGCGAGCCCGCGGATCTGCTGCTCACGCAGGACCCGGGCGATCTGCCCCGGCGGTACGGCCAGCACGGCCAGGTCGACGGGTTCGGCCGGCGGCCCCGCGACTCCTTTGCACCGCTCGGCGGCCTCCGACTGCCGCACCGGGTCACGGTCGAGCACATGAACCGTGGTGCCATGGACAGCGAGTGCCATACCGATGGAGGTTCCGATCAGGCCGCCGCCCACGACGGCCACTGTGCGCATCGCCGTGCCCCGTCAGTCGTCCGAGCCGGCTGCCCAGACGGTGGGGCAGAAGACCGGGTCGGCGTAGTCGGGCCGGCCGTCGGCCGCACGGCGCACCAGGACGTCGTGGTTGTAGGCGACCTCGGAGCCGTCGCTCAGCTCGTGGCGGACGTATGCGTTCGCGCCGTCCTGGAGGTGCAGCGAGATCGCCCGCCGGGGCCAGCCGCTGACGTTGGCGCTGCTGCCGTGATAGGTGCGGCAGTGGTGGAAGCTGACGTGTCCCTTGGGAATGCGCATGGGCACCTTGACGACCTCGGCGCCGTTGTGCCGGGCGTTCTCCTCCAGCATCGTCTCCAGCTCGCGGCGATCGCGCTCGGCGAAGTGCCGGGTGGCGCTGTCCCGGCCGCCGGTCTCCCGCCACCGGTGGCTGCCGTCGATCATGGTGATGGTGCCCATCTCGTCCCCGCAGTCGTGGAACGGGATGAACGCCGTCAGCATGCGCTGGGAGGAGCAGGTCGCCCAGTAGTGCTTGTCGAAGTGCCAGGGCACCACATTGCTGGCCTCGTCCGGCCGCGGCGGCTTGTAGATCATGGTGGCCTGGAAGACACGTATCTCCTCGGCCTGCGCGAGACGCGCCGCGACCGCCCCGATCAACGGCTTGCGCAGGATGGAGGCGATCCGGTCGTCCTCGTAGTGCACATAGTCGTGGTGGCGCTGGACGTCGCCGTCCTCGGGCGTCCAGTACGCCAGCCGCGGCGGATGGACGGGCAGGGTGCGGTCGCGGTGACCGGCGTAGAAGCGGTCGCTCGCGGCGGTGAGCATGTCGATCTCGTCGTCCGTGAACAGCTTCCGCGACAGGTACCAGCCGCGCTCGGCGTAGTCGCGGACCTCCTCGTCCGTCGGCAGGAGCGCCTTCTCGTCCTCGGTGAGCTTGAACTCCGGCTGTGCGTGGCTCATGAGCCCCTCTTCCGATCTCGGTGTCCCGTCCCGGTCAGACGCCGGCCTGCGCGGGACGGGCGCCGTCGCGTTCGACGGCCTCGTACAGCGCGCGGATGTTGCCGCTGCCGAAGCTGCGGGCTCCGCGGCGCTGGATGACCTCCATGAAGTAGGTGCGCCGCACGTGCATGGACTGGGTGAAGATCTGCAGGATCTCGCCCCAGTGGTCGCGGTCGATGAGCACGTTGTGGCGGCGCAGCGCGGCGAGGTCGACGTCCGTCGCGCCGACGCGGTCGGTGACGGCGTCGTAGTAGCTGCCCGGTGTGGTCAGGAACCGGGTGCCGCGCTGCTGGAGCCGGCCCACCGCGGTGAAGATGTCGTCGGCCAGGAACGCCAGGTGCTGGACCCCGGCGCCGCCGTGCCGGCCGATGAAGTCGTCGATCTGGCCGGGGGCGTGGGTGGTGTCGGGTTCCAGGATCGTGAAGGTGACGCCGCCGGAGTCGGACTGCACCACCTTGGAGTGCATGGCCTGTGCGCCGACCTCGATGTACTCCTCGAAGATCTGCGTGAACCCGAACGCCTTCTCGTAGTGCTCGACGGTGGAGCCGAGTTCGCCGGCCGGCACGCACACCGCGATGTGGTCGATCAGCCGGAGCAGGTTCTCGCCCTCCTCCGGGTCGGGAGCCAGATGCCTGGTCACGCCCGGCAGGAAGGACTCCCGGTCGCCGTGCCGCTCGACGAACCGGTGCGTGACATCGCCGAACCCCGCAACCTCGGCGACCACCACCCGGGCTTCGGCGTCGGCGTACTCGACCGGTTCGCGCACCGGCCGTGCCCCTCGGGCCACCGCCTCGTGGAACGCGGTACGGGCGTCGTCGGCGCCGAAGGCGATCACCGCGGCGCCGTCGCCGTGCCGGGCGACGTAGCGGGCCGCCTCCGTGTCCTCGGACAGGGCCGAGGTCATCAGCAGCCGGACCCCGCCCTGCCGCAGCAGCAGCGAACGCTGCCCGGGCCGCCCGTCATCGCCGCTCTCGGCGCACAGCCGGAAGCCGAGGGCGCTGCAGAGGTAGAAGGAGGCCTGCCGGGCGTCGCCGACGTAGAACTCGACGTGGTCAATTCCTGTGATCATGGCGTTGCATCTCCCTGTTCGGGACGGCGTACGGTGGCGCGGAACCGGCAGACGGCGTCCCCGTGGGTCATGCAGGCGCTGCGTCTGTCCTCGACGTCCAGGCCCATCCCCTCGAACCAGCCCGCCCGCATCTCCAGGCAGGGGCAGCGGTAGCCGTCGAAGGAGCGGGCGGCCTTGAGCATCTTGAGCGCGAAGTGCTCGGTGACCACCGTCTCGAAGGTGTCGTCGCCCACGGCGGTGTGCTGATAGTTCGTCATCTCCTCGGGCCACATGGCTCGGGGGATCTCCTTGAAGTAGGCGACGAACTCGTCCATCGGCAGCTTGGCGTGGTCGACTCCGTGCCGGGCCACGAACCAGCGGGCGACCCGGCGGGCGACGAACTTCATCGCCTCCGCGTTGATCTCGTTGGCCACGTCCTGGCCGTACCGCTTCTTCACCCCCTGGTACCAGCGGGCGTCGTGCAGCCACCAGAAGGTGTGCAGCGGCAACTCGCCCCGCTCAGTCATCGGCACCCGCCAGCAGGCGGCGGCCCCGGGTGGAGGGCGCACCGAAGGCGAGCGAGATGTTGTGGCCGCCGAAGCCGAAGGAGTTGGACAGCGCGGCCCGCACCTCGGTCTGCACCGGCTTGGAACGCACATGGTTCAGCTCGCAGTGCGGGGCGACGTTGTCCAGGTTGTGGGTGGGCGGCAGCGTGCCGTGGGCCACGGACAGCACGGTCGCGGCGGCTTCGAAGGCGCCGGAGGCACCCATGAGATGGCCCGTGACCGACTTGGTGGAGCTGACCGGCGGGGTCTCGTCGCCGAACAGCGAGCGGATCGCGCGGGCCTCGGCCACGTCACCGATGCCGGTGCTGGTGGCGTGTGCGTTGATGTAGCCGATGTCGGCGGGCGCCAGCCCGGCGGAGGCGATCGCCCGGCGCATGCACTCGGCGGCACCGGAGCCGTCCGGACGCGGCTTGGTGACATGGTAGGCGTCGGTCGTGGCGCCCCAGCCGATGACGTCCGCGTACCCGGCCGTGCTGCGGGCGTCGGCGTGCCCGGCGCTCTCCACGACGAAGAAGGCGGCGCCCTCGCCGAGCACATAGCCGTTGCGGTCCCGGTCGAAGGGGCGGCTGGCACGCGCCGGATCGTCGTGACCGTGGGCGAGGGAGTTGGCGTTGACGAACGCGGCCGCCACCGTGGGGTGCAGCGGGGCGTCGGAGCCGCCGCACACCACGACGTCCGCCTCACCGCCGCGGATCAGCCGCAGCGCCTCGGCCACCGCCTGGCCGCCGCCCGCGCACGCGGTGGACAGCAGCAGGCTGTAGCCGCGGATACCGTACTTGATGGCGATACGGGCCGCCGACATGTTCGGGATCATGCCGGGGCACAGATACGGGCTGACCGCCTGCCGGCCGCGCTCACGGCGGGCGGCGGCATGCTCCTCGTACGTACGCAGCGGACCGCCCGCGGTGGAGGCGACGACCGCGGTGCGCTCCGGGTCGCTGTTCTCGCCGACCGCCAGCCCGGCGTCCCGGACGGCCTGCTCGGCGGCGGCCAGAGCCAGGACGAGATAGCGGTCGACCCCGGGGTCGATCGGCGGCCTGAGCACCTCGGCCGGGTTGATGTCCGGGGCCTGGGAGACCACTTCGACGTTCGAGGCCCCGGCCAGTTCGGGAGTGGGCCGCCGCAGACCGGAGGCTCCGGTGCACAGCGCGTCGAAGGTCTCGCCCAGGTCCCTGCCCAGGGAGCTGACCACTCCGATGCCCGTGACGACCGCTGCGGTGCGTGCTCGCGTGCTCATACGGTCCCCGCCTCTCCGCCGGTCTCCGCGGCCGCCCGCGCCGTCCGGTCCTTGTAGCGCTCGCGCAGGATGGCCTTGCGTACCTTGCCGGTGGGTCCGTGGGGGATGTCCTCGTCGGCGACGACGGTCACGCCGCGCACGGTGGCCGCCACGTGCTCGTCCAGCGCGGCGCGCACCCGGGCCGCGAGGTCCCCGGGGGCCGGGCCGCCCGCGGCGAGGCTGACGAGCACCTCGGTGGCGACGGTGGACTCGTCCTCGGCGACGGCGATCACCGTGCAGTCCAGCACCTCGGGGCAGCGGGCGAGGATCTGCTCCTCGGACTGGGCGGTGTGCAGATACCGCCCCCCGCTGAGGCTGACGGTGTCCACCACCCGGTCGACGTGGTAGTAGTAGCCGGCCTCGTCGCGGTAGACGAGATCGCCGGTGAGGAAGTAGCCGGAGCGGCGGGTGCGGCAGGTGGTGACCGAGTCGTTCCAGTAACCCGGCGACAGGGTGGGCGACTTGATGCCCAGTTCACCGATGCGGCCCGACGGCATCGGCAGACCCTGCTCGTCCAGGACGGCTACTTCGGCGAAGGCGTGCGGCTTGCCGATGCACCGGTTGTAGCGGTCCGTCTCGGGGGTGTGCGTGATGAAGAACATCGAGTGCCCCATCTCGCTGGAGCCGAGGCCGTCCATGAAAGTGGCCCCCGGCAGGCGGTCGAAGCCGCCGCGCTTCGGGACCACCCGGTGGCCCACCGAGACCAGCTTCCTGATGTGCGCCTCGTGCGCGGCGTCGCCCGTGTTCCACCACATCTGGACGCTGTCGAGCCGGTACCGGTCCAGATCCTCGGCGACGAGCTGCGGCCAGGTGGCCGCGAACCCGAAGACACAGGACGGCTGCCAGCGGTCGACGGCCGCGAGGACGCCCTTGCCGTTCTGGTCCGAGAGCATCAGCAGTTCGATGCCGCTGCACAGTGCCAGCGTCACCGCGATCACCATGGCTGCGTGGTTGGCGGGCAGCGCGCTGAGCATCCGGTCGATGGTGCGCGGCCGGGGCAGCGACAGCCGGTGCCGGGTGGCCGCGAAGAGACTGGCGTGGCTCGCGGTCACCGGCTTGGGCAGCCCGGTGGTGCCGGAGGAGTGCGTGATGACGGCGGCGTCGCTCGGGTGGAAGCGGTACTGCGGCGGGGCCTGTTCCGGGTCGCCGCCGGTGGCGTCGGCGATGTCGCTGTGCAGGACGCCGGGGAACGGCTCGGCGCCCAGACGGGCGCGGTGCGCGGCGTCGGTGAGCAGGGCCCGCGGCTGGACCTTGCCGAGGTAAGCGCGCGCAGTGGTGGCGTCCATGTTGCTGTTGAGCAGGGCCGGGACGGCGCCGATGCGGGTCAGCGCGAAGAAGGCCAGGACCTGGTCGGCGGCGGTGGTGACGTACACCGCGACAGGATCACGGTGCCGAATGCCGGCGCCGTGGAACCAGGCGGCGCGAGCGGCGACGGCACGGTCCAGGTCGCGCAGCGTCAGACGCTGCCAGGCCGGGTGTCCGTCGACCTCGGAGTCGAAGGTGATGCCGGACTCCGCGTCGTCGCCGGCGCGGGCGACCAGGGTGCTGAGCACGTTGCCGACGCCCAGCTCCGGGTCGGCGGCCAGTTCGGCGCGCAGTTTTCGAAGGGTCATGGGGGAACTCCCTGTACTGACCGGGACGGTGGGTGGGAGGGCGCGCGGGTGCCGAGGACCGGCCTGGCCGGGGCCCTCCGGGCGCGTGACGCGCGGATGCCGGATGCCGGCGCCCTACGCGGCCGGGATGCGGGAGGCCGACTCCTTGGCGATCTGATCAATCGTCATCATCGCGAAGCGTTCGGTCTCGTCCTCGTCGATGTGCACGCCGAACCGGTCCTCCAGCTGCATCACCAGATCGGCCACTGCGAGCGAGTCGAGGTCGATGCCGGCCGGTCCGAGCGAGCTGGAGCCGTCGACCGCCTCGGGGTCGAAGCCCATCCTCACCAGGGCGTCGAGGAGGTACTGGCGGATCTCGTCCATCACTGGTGGACTTCCCTTCATGTCGGAGCGCCCGGTGCATGATCCGAACGCGGTCACTGTGGTGCTGGCCCCCGCCTGCGGGGACCCGTCGGCGGCCGCCAGGCGCGTCCTGGTGCGCATGGCGGGGGAGCTGGGCGTGCCGGTGCCGTCCGGCGCCGTGCCACGGGTGGCCCACGACGCCGGCGGCAGCCCCTATCTGTCGGTGGCGGACGAAGCTCTTCGGGCGGTGGGCGGCGACGCGCTGTGCCGGGTGAGCATCAGCCATTGCGCCGACGTGGTCGCGGTGGCGCTGTCCGCGGCGGCGATAGGCGTCGATGTGGAGGTGGTCCGGCCGCTGTCGTTCGTGAACCTGGCGCGCCGCTGGTTCGACCCGGCCGAGGCGGCCTGGCTCGCCCGGCGTCCCGAGGATCACCGCCCAGAGGACTTCTACCGGCTGTGGACCGCGAAGGAGGCTCTGGGCAAGGCGCTCGGCGTGGGTCTGCGAAGCGGCGGCACCCGGCGCCGTGTCCCGCTGCCCCGTCGCCTCGGGACGCGGTGGACGCCGTTCCCCGGCAGGCCGTTCGCGCTGGCGCTGCCCGAATGCCCGCCGGGCCTGGTGCTCGCGGTCGCGACGGCGCAACCGGAAGGGGCGCAGCCGCCCCTGCGGGTGTACGGCTCAGGGACGGGCGGTTGCCGGCCCTGGCACCGGCCGGAGGCCTCATGACCGGGTCACACCCTCGCGTGCAGCGGCCAGCGCCGACGCGTTGCGTACCGGTTTGCCGCTGCTGGTGCGCGGCAGGGCAGGCACTGCGTGGACGGCGCGCGGGCGTTTGTAGGGGGCGAGGCGCTCCTTGAGCCAGGCCTCGACGGGCGCCGTGCCGTGCCGGGCGTCGGTCGGGGC
>NZ_JBFAET010000237.1:0-12341 GCF_040642095.1 Streptomyces sp. NPDC020362 | reverse complement strand
CCGCCGCCCCCCCCCCGGGGGGTGCCCGCCCCCCCGCCCCCCCCCCCCCGGCGGTTCTCTCTCCGGTCATCCGTGCGGGCGATCGGCGTCGAGCCGTCCGACTCATTTGGTGCAATGAGCGTATATATGACTGTGCCTCAGCTCAGCTCTGGGGCGCGGCCGCACCGAAGGAGTGGGAATGACGTCCGAGCGTCGCCGGTCCACCCTCAGACGACTGGCGTTCATCACCGCCGGGGTGCTGGCGTCGGCAGCGGTCGTTCCGGGCCCGGCCGTCGAGGCAGGCGCCACGGGGAACCCGGGCGCGCGGCCCTGCCGGCCGGCCGTACAGTCCGCGGCGCCTGCCGCCTCGGCCGCGGCGCGGCCGGCCGGTCCCAGCCCCTCGGCATGCACCGAGGACGGCGCGCCCGCCCCCTGGGGAGAGGCGACCCAGACGCCCGCGATCGGCGCGTTCCTCCACTACGGCCCCCTCGGGGTGGCACGCATCCAGGGGCTCAGCGACTGGCTCGACGGCTCCGAGGTACGCGTGGGGCGCACCTATCTGCCGGGCGACCTGTGGAGCAACATCGAGGGCGCGCCGGGCTTCCTGGACAGCTGGGTCCAGTGGCGTCGGGCCAAGGCCGACCGGCTCCTCGTGCTCAACGTCCCGATGATGGAACGCAACGAGGCGCACCTGTCCGACCCGGAGGTCAGAGGACTGCTGCGACGCGCGGCGGCCGGCGAGTTCGACGAACACTTCCGGGCCCTGGCCCGGCACTTGGTCGACCTGGGGGCGACGGACACGATCCTCGTGCTCGGCTGGGAGATGAACGGCATCACGTACACCCACCGTTGCGGCCCGGACCCGGAGGACTGGAAGACGTACTGGCGGCGCATCGTCACCGTGATGCGCTCGGTGCCCGGCCAGAAGTTCCGGTTCGACTTCGCCCCGAACCGGGGTGCGGACGCGGTTCCGTGGCCGGTGTGCTATCCGGGTGACGACGTCGTCGACATCATCGGCATGGACTCCTACGACCAGCCGCGCGGCATCACCTTCGACCAGCAGGTGTCCGAGCGCTACGGCCTGCAGTACCAGGTCGACTTCGCGAGGGACCACGACAAGCCGACCTCGTACCCGGAATGGGGTCTGTACCGCAACGGCGACAACGTCTCGTACATGCTGCGCATGCTCGCGTGGATGGACCAACATCCGCCGCTGTACACCTCGATCACCGACTACTGCCCGCACGGTGTGTGGCAGTGCACGGCCAATCCCCGGGCGTCCGCCCTCTACCACGCGGCGCTGGCCGGCCGGCGGACGCCGGATCCGGAACCGGTGCCGACGGTTCCCTCCCCGCCCGTGCCCGCGTCTCCCCTCACGCCGCAGCCGACGCCGAATCCGACGCCGACACCGGATCCGACGCCGCCGGCCACGCCCACCCTGTCGTCCCACTGCCCGTGCACGCCGACCGGACTCCCTCGCTAGTCGGACCACTGGACGGGCCATGTGGCCGACGGCGGACGTGCCCCGGGTGCGCCGGCGCTACCGGGACGCCGCGGCTCCTGCGTCGGCGCCCCGGCGCAGGACCTTCTTGCCCCAGCCCCGCGCGGCGGCCTCGCCGACGGCGGCCGCGAGCAGCGGCGCGGTGCGGCGACGGGCCAGCAGAAGACGCTGGTTGACGACGCTCTGCGGGGACCAGCGGTACTTGTACGGCTCGGTGCCGCGCAGCATGCTCAGCACCGGGGGGCCTTGGCAGGAGAGGTCGTCCACCGCCGCGCAGAGGAGCATCGTCGTCGCGTCCAGCTTGCGCTCGCGCAGGACCGGGTGAACGCCGTACAAGTACTTTCCCGCCAACTGACGTGACTGGAAGGTCAGATCGACGGCCACGACCTCGTCCTCCAGCCGGAACTCCTTCACCACCGCCTCGCCGGAGCGGGCCAGGGGAACCACCGACCGGACCAGGTGGTCGAGGAAGCGGGGGCGCAGATGCTCCGGTGTCACCTTCCTCCCCTGCCACTGAAGCCGGTGCAGTTCCAGCAGCCGCCGCAGTGCCGCCTCCGCCTCGTCGTGCCCCACGGCGCGCCACTGGAGGCCGAGCCTGTGCAGCTTGTTCATCTTGTTGCGCACCCGCTGGGCACGGGCCCTGGGCAGCCGCTTGACCAACTCGTCCATGGGAAGGACGGGCAGTTCGAGGCACTCGGAGTCGCTCAGGCGTCGACGGGGGCCGCGCCAGGACTGGTAGACCCGCTCCACCGCGGCGCCCGGCCTCACCTCCCGGAAGTCGATCACAGCGGTGCGCGCCGCATCGGCCAGTGCGTCCGCCAGCGCCGGGGCGGCCCGCGCGGCCAGCGCCTCGTCGAGGAGAACGTCGCAGAAGTCGGAGATGCCACCGCCGAGCGCAACCAGCGCCGGCACCGGGCGGTGCACGCGCATCAGCGGTGCCGCAGCCACGAGCTCTCCGTGCTCACGCACCAGGACGAGCCGAAGCCTGCCCGGCGTTCCGTACGACAGCCACCACGAGTGCAGCCATGCGTGGCTCTGGAACGGCGTCGCCAGGCGGCAGGCCCGGTACAGGCGCCCCCACTCCTCCGCCAGCGAGGCGAACACGTGCTCGTCAGTACACACCTCCACCGACAGCGTGGAGCCGGACGTGGTCAGCACGACGCCCCCTGGGTATCGGAGGCGACGGCTGGGGCGGGCAGCTGCGCCCGGGTGTTGTCACCCTCCGGTGCCGCGGGCCGCCGGCGGGCCAGCAGCGCGAGCCCGGCCAGCAGACCTCCGGCGCTCGCACCCACGAGTGCGGTCAGCACCGGGGACTGGGACGACGGTTCGGTGGGGTTGACGGCCCGGGACAGGTGCACGAGCCCGACGCCGGTCGCGTTCTCCGTCTTGCTGACCTGCTCGATCAGTGCGCGTGACACGGCGTTGGAGATGGCGGCGGCCCGGCCGGGGCGCTCGGCGGTCGCCATGATCGCGACCATCGGCGCGTCGGGAGAGGTCGCAGCCCGCACGCTCTTGCGCAGCTTCGCCACCGGCACGCCCGCCCGCTCCTGGGCCTGCCCCAGTACGGCAGGCTGCGTCACGACACGGCCGTACACCTGCGCGAATCCGAGTGCCACCACAGGGTCGGCCTTCGCCCTGCCTGCCGGCACGGCGATGACGTAGCTGGTGGCCGTGTACTGCGGTGGCTTCGCCACTGCGTACACACCGCCGGCCGCGGCGCCGAGCAGCGCGGCGGCAGGGATCATAGCCCGCAACAGCAGCCGGGCCGCCCGAGGGGAAATGCGGCGCGGCAGTCCTGCGGGCTTGGGGTTGTCGGTCATCAACGACTCACTTCCAGGTTGAACCGGACAAGAGGTTCGTGTACACGTCCGTCAGCTGCCGGGCGGTGCGCTCGATGCCGTAGTGCCGCACAGCGTCCGGGACGACCCGTTCGCCGGGACCGCCCGCACGCAGCCGCAGCAGCTCCCGGGCGTACGACTCGGGGCCGCCCGTGACACGCAGTGCGCGCGGTGCGGTGTCCGGCGGCAGGTCCTCCACAGCGGGGCAGTTCGTGTACAGCACGGGGAGCCCGGCCGCGAGCGCCTCCAGCACGGCCAGGCCGAAGGACTCCTCCCCCGACGGGGCGGCGAGCACGTCCATCGCGGACAGCAGCGAGGGCAGGTCGGGCCGAGCATTCCGAGGATCCGGAAGGTAGGGGAGCTCGCCGGTCAGTACGACCCGGTGCGTGATCCCCAGCTCCCGCGCGGTGCGCCGCAGCGCCTCCTCCTGGCAGCCGCCGCCCACCAGCACCAGCCGTACCTCGCCGGGAAGCAGCTCCAGGGCGCGGACGAGCAGGTCGAAGCGCTTGCCCGCGGTCAAGCGGCCGAGGCCGCCGACGAGGTAGGCGTCCTGCGGAATCCCGTAGAACGCACGGGCCCGAATGCGTCGCGCCTCGTCGTAACGGAACGACGCCGCGTCGATGCCGTTCGGGATCACCCGGATGCGCGGGCCGGGCACACCCCACCGGCGCAGCCGTTCGGCCACCGTCGGTGAGACGGCGATCGTGGCACGGCCGAGGCGCTCGCCGGCCAGGTACAGGGCTCTCACGCCCGCGGTCAGCCGACGGCCTTCGATCTGGGTGTCGCCCAGCGAATGCTCGGTGGCCACCACCGCCCGCACCCCTGCACAGCGCGCCGCGATCCTGCCGTACAGACCGGCCCGGTACAGATGCGTGTGCACCACGTCGTAGCCGCCGGCGCGGATCAGGCCGGTCAGGCGGGGCAGGACGGCGAGGTCGCGGTTGCCGCCCATGCCGAGGTGGGTGACGTGGACGCCGTCGGTCCGCAGTCCCTCGGCCACCGGGCCGGGGTTGGCCAGCGTCACCACGTCGCACCGGACGGGCAGATGCCGCAGCAGCAGGCGCAGTTGCTGCTCGGCGCCGCCGACACCCAGACCTGTGATGATGTGCAGGGCTTTCACGCGGCCTCCAGCGCACGCCCCCGGACGCGGGCGAGGCGTCTCTTCAGCTCAAGGCGCACGGCGCTGTCGGCCTGCCCGATGTGGAACCGGGGCAGTGCGAGGTCGCCGACCAGGGCGGGGGCCGGAGCGATGGCGCAGGCATAGCCGTAACCAGCGTGGTGCACGGCGGCCCGGACACGCGCGTCGACCATGCCGTAGGGGTAGCAGAAACCCTGGACGTCGGCGTCGACCAGCTCGGTCAGTAAGGCGCGGCTGCACTCGACCTCGGTCCGCAGCTCGTGGTCGGTGGCCCGGGTGAGGTCGACATGGGTGAGACCGTGCGAGGCGATCTCGATGCCCGCGGCCGCGGCCCGGCGGATGCCGTCGGCGCCGAGGAGGCGCTTGTGCGGGCGCAGCGTGTCCCATTCGTTCTGGCCGTCGAGCAGCCCGGGCAGCACGAACACGGTGGCGCCGAACTGCCAGCGGTGGAGGAGGGGCAGCGCCGCGGTGACGAAGTCGGCGTAGCCGTCGTCGAAGGTGAGCCCGACCAGCCCGCGCTCCTGTCCGCGGGCGCGGGCCACAAGCAGTTCCCGCATGCTGACCCCGCGCAGACCGCGGCCGTGCAGCCAGGCGAACTGGCGGTCGAGACGGGCGGGAGAGACGGTGATGTTGTACGGGTCCTCCGGGTGGTCCGACACCGAGTGGTACATGGCCACCCAGGCGGCGGGACCCCGCTTCCGGCGTTTTCGTACGACACGTGCGTCGTCCGGGCTGGTCGAATGGGGGGGTACGGGGACGTCAACGGCCATGGCAGAGCCTTCGTGTGACGGAGCGACGGACGATATGTGCGGCAGAGAGCAGGAAGGATCGGGTCCCTGCCACGTCGAAAGCCCAGACCAGCAGGAGGAAGACGGCCGTCACGCTCGTGCAGCCCGCGGCGACGGCGGCCGGAGGTGAGGGGAACGGTTGCCTGCAGACGACTCCGGCTGCGCAGGCGCACAGGGCTGCGCCCACTGGTTTGGCAAGTTCGGCGACGACCCTGCGGACGCGCACGGCTGCGCCGCGAGCGCCCAGCCCGTGCAGCAGGAGCAGCGCGGTGAGGGTGATGCCCGCCGCGTTGGCCGCGGCGATACCGCACGCGCCCCAGAACCCCACCGTCCAGGCACCGACTCCGATGGTCACGGTCAGGCCCGCGGCCATCGCGCCCAGCGGGTACCAGGTGCCGCGTCCCCCCGAGAAGTACGACCGCACGAGTGCGCCCACCAGTGTGTGACCGAGCAGCCCGAGCGCGTACACCCGCATCACGGAGGCGGTGGCGGCGCTGTCCGCGGCAGTGAACGCTCCACGCTGGAAGAGGAGTGTGACGATCTGCGGTGCACAGGCCACGACCACGGCAGCGCCCAGCAGGACCAGAGACCCCACCAGTACGAGGTCCCGCTCGGTCCGCTCACGGGCCTGCCGCAGATCGCCCTCGGCGACGGCCCGCGCCAGCACGGGGAAGGTGACCACACACACCATCAGCGCCAGCGACATCGGCAACTGCGCCACCTTCTGTGCGTAGTTGAGGTGCGAGATGGCACCGGCCGGCATGGCGGAGGCGAAGTAGCGCTCTACGAGGACCTGCGACTGGCGGCACACCACGAAGAGCAGCACCGTCGCGACCAGGGCGAACGTCACCGGCCGGCGATCGTCACCGGCGGCCGCGGACGACCGCGGCCGGGTGCGGGGCTGCGCTGCGAGCCTGTGCCACAGGAACGGGGCCTGCGCGATGAGCATGAGGCATCCCCCGAGCAGGACGCCCAGTGCGGCGGCCCGCACGCCCCAGCGTCCGCCGAGGACGTACACCGTGACGATGATCGCGATGTTGAGCGCGACGGAGATTGCCGCAGGGGCGAGGAACGAGCCGTGCGCCCGCAGGGCCGCGCTGCAGTACCCGGCAAGTCCGAAGGTCAGTACGCAGGTCGAGGTCAGGCGGGTGCAGTCCACGGCGAGGGTCGGGTCGGGCAGCCCGGGCGCAAGGAGGGAGACCAGCAGCGGCGCCGCGGCGACGAGCACCGCGGCCGTGGCGGCGAGGCACAGGCACAGTCGTGGCAGGGAGGCGGCGACCAGTGCGCGCACGGGGTCCTGGCCACCGGCCGCGCGCGCCCGCCGGGCCAGCGCCACGCTGAACGCCGGGACCAGCACGTAGGCCATCCCAGCGTCGATCAGCAGCGTCGCCGCCATTTCCGGCACGGTCCAGGCCACCAGGAACGCGTCGGTGCCCTCGCCGGCTCCGAAGAAGTGTGCGAGCGCCTGGTCCCGTCCGAGCCCGAGGAGCGAACCGGCCACGGACAACAGGGCGGAGAGGAGCGTCGCCTTTGCGAGGAAGCCGCCGGTGGGAGCATCCGGCGCGGGATCGGACGCAAGGGCCGCGGGATCGGGCGTCGCCGTCGAGGGATCGGACGTGGCCGTTACGGGATCGGACGTAGCCGTCGAGGGATCCGACGTCGTTGTCGCCTCATCGGACGTTCCCGTCGTTGCAGCGGATGTGGGCCTCATCGCGCACCCGTCTCCGCAGCGGTGGCCGGCGCCGCGTCGCGTGCCAGTGCCCACCAGGCGCCGACGCCGAAGCACAGGGCCGTCAGGACGGTGGAGGGTCCGCCGATGTCGGCGTACGCGAAGTCCACGAGCTGCCACAGCAACAGCCCGCAGGCCACGAGCGCGCAGTCCCGGACGTGTCGTGCCCGGCGCAGCCGGCGCAGGGAGCAGACCAGCAGAGCCAGCCAGCTGCCCGCCGCCGTGAGGAGGCCCAGCAGGCCCTGCTCGCTGAGGAGCAGCAGGTACATGTTGTGCGGGGAGAGCAGAGGCTGGCGCCGAAAGCCCTGGCCCGCTCCCTCGGTGTCGCTGCCGGACGACAGCGCGAGCGAGGCATGCCCGTCCCGGTGTTCGGGAAAGGCCTTCAGGCCCACACCCGTCACGGGGTGCTCACGCCACATGTCGGTGGCCGCCGCCCACAGGCTGTAGCGGTCGACGACCGACTGGTCCGGTGCGGCGGCGACCTGGGTGATGCTGGTCAGCCGCTCCTGCAACGCCGCGGCGCCGATGCCGAACCCGCCCACCAGCACCACCGAGGCCGCGACCGCCGCCGCGCACACCTTCACCGCGGGCCGCAGGCCGGTCAGCAGCAGCTGTGCCCCGCATGCCACGGCCGTGGCGATCCAGGCTCCCCGGCTGAAGGACACCGCGAGCGGCACGACCAGCACCAGCGCGCACCCTGCTGCCACCGCCCGCTCGCGCCGCCCGCGCGCTCCGAGAGCCAGGCCCGTCGCCACCACCAGTCCGTACGCAACGACCGTCGCCATGCCCATCACGTCGCTCGCTCCGAACGTGCCCACCGCCCGGATGTCCGCTCCCTGGTACGAGGCCCCGGTTCCGGTCAGGTACTGGTGCACTCCGATCGCGCCCTGCCACAGCGCGAGGCCGACCAGCGACCAGAGCACCAGCCGGGCGTCACGCCGGTCGCGCACCAGCAGCACCACGGCGACCGGGACCAGTACGAACACCTGCAGGTAGCGGGCCAGTCCGGCGACGGCGTCGCCGGACGTCACCGCCCCGCCCGCGGCGACCGCGAAGCCGACCACGGGCAGCCCGAGGACCACCGCGGCCGTCCGCGTCAGCGGGCGCCGCGCCTGCCGCACGGAGTGCGCGACGGCCCACAGCACGACCACTGCCGAGGCCGCGTCGGCGGGTGTGGTGCTGCTGTCCGGTGCGACCGGCAGCCCGAGCAGGGCGACGACCGCCACGAGGGGCAGGACAGGCAGGAGCGAGCCGGCCCGGCGCAGCGCCGGCAGCGGCAGCGCCGACGGGGGCGAGGCTGCCGTGGGAGTGGTCACCGCCGCTCAGCTCCCCGTCGGCCGCAGGAAGAGGGCTGCCGTGCGCACCAGGATGCAGACGTCCTGCCACAGCGACCAGTTGTCGATGTAGGCGTTGTCGAAGCGGCACCGGTCCTCGATCGAGGTGTCACCGCGCAGCCCGTGGATCTGGGCCAGGCCGGTGATGCCGGTCCGCATCCGGTGGCGTGCCGGGTAGCCGGGATGGATCTGGCTGAACTTGGTGACGAAATAGGGCCGTTCGGGCCGCGGTCCGACCAGGCTCATGTCGCCGCGGAAGACGTTCCACAGCTGGAGCAGCTCGTCCAGCGAGGTGCGGCGCAGGAACTGGCAGAACAGGCTCATGTGCTGCTCGTCCGCCACGCTCCAGCGGGTCGCGGCCTCGTGCGCGCTGGCGGGCCGGTGGGTGCGGAACTTCAGCATCGTGAACGGCCGTCCGTCCTTGCCGATGCGCTCCTGCCGGAACACGACGCCCGGCCCGTCCACGGCCCTCAGCACGAGGGCGCACACCAGCAGCACCGGGCCGGAGAGCAGCAGGAGCGTGCCGGAGAGGACCACGTCGAGCATCCGCTTGCCCACGCTGTCGCGCCGCGCTCCGGCGCCCGGACACAACAACCGGCAGGCGAAACCGGCGAGATGCCCCGCCCGCGCCCGCGGCACGGGGAGGTCGTACGACGGCGCGTCGGCGTCCAGCTCCCACAGTGCGCATCCGGCTCCGGCGAGGTCCCGGAGCAAGGAGGCCCTCTGCACCCGGGTCGCGGCCCCGACCACGAGCACCGTCGCCACGCTGTTCTGGATGAGCGCGCGATGCGCCTCCTCGCCCGTGGTGAGAACCGGCAGCACGGGCCCGTCGCCGGTGTCGAGGGCGGTTTCCGTGGCGTCGCCGACGATGCCGACCGGCCGTACGCCGCAGTCGGGGCAGCGCTGCAGCGCGGCCGCGACACGCATGGCCACCGGGACCGGACCGACCACCAGCGCGGGACGGGGCCGGTGCTGCAGCGCCCTGCGGCGGCGTCCGTGCACCGCACCGCGGCCCGCGCAGGCCACCAGGCAGTGCACCGTGCACGCGGTGACGAGCACCGTCATCGGCAGCGGCCGCAGCGGGGAGAACGCCACGACCACCGCCCAGCCGACGACGATCCGCCCGCAGACGGCGGGCAGATCGTCGAGCACACCGCGGGCGACCGAGGTGTCGTAGAGCGAGGCCTGCCGGTTCAGGGCGATCACGCACAGCGCCAGGAAGGCGATGAGCAGGGGGGAGCGGTGGGCCCCGGGCACGACCAGGGCGCCCAGCAGGGTGCCGCTGGAGTCGACGATCAGCAGGGGTGTCCAGGAGGTCAGCCGCGGACGGCGGGATCCCCGTCCGGAGGGCAGCGCCCGCCCGGCGAAAGGGCCGGGCGGGTCGAGGAGGGAGACGGCGCGCGCCGGCACAAGGGGCTGCCCGGCAGGAGAGGGAACGGTTCTCTCCGCTCTTTCCGCACTCATGTGGTGATGGACTCCCTGCTCTGGTTGGGTACGACCAACGGCCTGGAAACAACGCCGAGCAGTTCGCGGTACACGCCGATCACCGAGTCGGCGGCGTGGCGCACGTCGTGGGCGGCGAGCACATGGGCGCGGCCCTGTGCACCCAGCGCCGCGCGCAGCGGTGCGCGGCGCAACAGCGCCGTCAGCGCCCGGGCCATCGCCTCGGGGTCCTCCGGCGGCACCAGGCAGTACGGCAGGTGGCCGGGTGGCAGGCTCTCGCGCGCCCCGTCCACGTCCGTGACCAGGACGGGACGGCCGCATGCCATGGCCTCCAGCGGGACGAGCGCCATGCCCTCCCAGCGCGAGGGCAGCACCACGACATCGGCGGCCCGGTACCAGGGGGCGGCGTCGAGCGCCGGGCCGGCGAACTCCACCGACGCGGGCGCGCCGGAGTACAGCCGGCCCGCGTCCGGGCCGTCGCCGACCAGCACCAGCCGGGCGGCGGGCATCTGCCGTACGACGTCGGACCAGGCCCTGAGGAGCACGTCCTGGCCCTTCTGGCGGCAGAGCCGTCCCACGCACACGACGAGTGGACCCGGTCCGGACCGGGCGCTGCTGCCCTCGGGCCGGAACCTGCGGGTGTCGACGCCATTGGGCACCACGTGCCACGGGGCGCTGATCCCGTGCTGCTCCCCGGTGCGCCGTTCCGCCTCGCTCACGCACAGGACACGCGCCGCCCAGCGCGCCCCGAACCGCTCCCAGCGCACAGCCGCTTGGGCCATGGCCCCGTCCACGGCCTCGAACGACCAGGCGTGCGGCTGGAAGACGGTCGGGATCCGGCCGCGCACCGCGAGCCGCCCCGCGAGCCCCGCCTTCGCACTGTGCGCGTGCACCACGTCGGGCCGCAGGTCACGCACGAGCCGCGCAAGCCGCCGCACCTCGCCCGGCAACCAGGGCCCCGGTGCACGGGTCGCCTGCCAGGGGAGCACGTTGCAGCCCACCGCGCGCAGTGCGTCCGTGAGCACGCCGCCTCGCGGGCAGGCCACGGTGACGCGCAGTCCCGCGTCGAGCTGTGCCGCCGCCAGGTCCGTCACGAACCGGGCGACACCGCCCTCGACCGGCTGGGTGATGTGCAGGACGTGCGGCTCTCTCGCACGGAACGGGGTCGCGTGGTACTGGACGGGGCCAAAGGGGATGCGCATGACCGAGGCTTCCCTTCCGAAGAAAGATTCCGAACCCAGCACATGGTGTGCGATCGTAGGTTCGATAAGAAATGCGTCGGATTCAGGAGACAACACTAGCCTCTTATCCGTATTTATCCGCGGAGCCGTCAACTGTGTCGGAATGGTGCCTGCCGACAGGGGCCGTTTCCCGCGCCGGATCACCCACTTGGAGGCATAACACACCAATGGCGGAGAACAGTGCAGATAATCCGATGAAAATGCCCGCGCCGCCATTCCGGATAAGCGGCCCGTCCGGCCGTCCTCCTGGTCAACAGGTCTTTTCGTATGAGTTCCGGGGACTTGCCGTCGGCGGAGTTTCCCGTGGCGTCCCTGCCTCGTTAGCCCGGAAGAACCGAGGTCCCATGCTGAAAGGAACACGATGAAGAAGCTGAAGGCTGCCGCCGTTCTTGTCGGTGCCCTGGCCATCGCGAGCACCGCGGCGCCCGCCCTTGCAGCGGACGTGCCGGCGCAGGGCATCCTCGAGGACGGGAAGGCGATCGCCCACACGCTCCCCAATGCGACCTCGCTCCCGGCGGGCGCCCTGGCCGGCGATGTCAAGAACACGGCGGAGGGTGTGAAGCGGTCGGGTGTCGTGAAAACGCCCGTCTTCGGCAGCACCCTGCCGAATCCCCTCAACGGCAGGCCTGCCGCCGCTCTTCCGGTCGGCAAGAAGAAGTAGCAGGCACAATACCGGCAGGGCGATTCAGGTCGGCTCCGCGCAGTTCCCGGAGCCGACCTTTGGCGTATTCGGGGCCCGCCGTGGAACCCGCGGTTCGTTAGAGCCCGTCGCGGAACCCCCGGATTGTTCAGGGTCCGGCGTGGAGCGCACGGATTGTTCAGGGCCCGGCACGGAGAGCGCACCCGGTGCGGAGCGCAAAGAATGAAGTGAGGCACAGCGAGGCAGAAATGTTTCGCCATGCAGAAACGCCGACGGCGGCCCGCCGAAACTCGACGGACCGCCCGGCTGGGGAACTGCTCAGAACAGCAGACCACCCGCGTACGGGGCGACCTGCGACTGGTCGACAGTGGCCGTGTCGCAGGCGGCGTAGTGCGAGTTCGGGGCGACGACGCCACCGAGGACGGCACCGTTCGACCACGGCGCGATGCAACGGCCGTCGATCAGCGAGCCGTTGACGACGGCGATCCCCTGCTGAGGAGCGTTGACGACGACCGGGGACTCCGAGAAGCCGTTGCCACCGGTGACGGTGGTGTTGTTGTCGGCCGCAGCAGTGCCGGCCGCCGCGAGGACGATGCCCGCAGCCAGGGCGGAGAGGGCCGTAACCTTGTTACGCATGATGCGCCTTTCGGATGGGGGGCGGGTTGCGGGGGGGGGGGGCGGGGGCGACGCCCGCCCCACCACAGGATAGG